>CAYPAZ010000034.1:10904-13288 GCA_964408835.1 uncultured Anaerolineaceae bacterium | reverse complement strand
CGCATCATCCACACGCGCGCGTTCCGGCGGCTGAAGCACAAGACGCAGGTGTTCATCGCTCCTTCGCTGGACCACTACGTGACGCGGCTGACACACACGCTGGAGGTGGCGCAGGTGGCGCGGACGATCGCGCGGGCGTTGAACCTGAACGAGGACCTCGCCGAGGCGGCGGCGCTGGGGCACGACATCGGCCACGGCCCGTTCGGGCATGCGGGGGAGGAGGCGCTGGCGGAGTGCCTGCCGGAGGGTTTCCGGCACAACTACCAGTCGGTGCGGGTGCTCGAGAAGCTGGAGCGCGGGGGGCAGGGCCTGAACCTGATGTTCGAGACGCTGGACGCGATCGGCAAGTCGAGCAAGGCGCGGGAGGACATCTTCGCGGAGGGCTGGGGGGTGCCGGTGACGCTGGAGGGGGAGGTGGTGAAGACCGCGGACGCGATCGCGTACATCAATCACGACATCCTCGACGCGATCCGGGCGGGCCTTCTGAGCGAGGAGGACCTGCCGGACGGGACGAAGCGAGACCTCGGGACCTCTCACAGCGAGCGTCTCAACACGCTCATCAGCGATATCGTCGCGGCGAGCTGGCCGGCGACGGGTGAAGGCGAGCCCACGGGAGGCGCTCCCTCCATCGCCTTCAGCCCGAAGATCGGGGCGGCAGCGAACGAGTTGCGGGAGTTCATGTTCCAGCGTGTGTACCTGTACGACCGGACGCGGGCGGACGCGGAGCGTGGGAAGCGGGTGGTGCAGTTCCTGTTCGAGCACTTCGTCCGGCACCCGGAGGAGATTTCACCTGACTTCTCCTTGCCGGGGGACCCGGTGGAGCGGCGGGCGGCGGACCACGTGAGCGGCATGACGGACCGCTACGCCATCCGCACGGCGCGGGCGTTGGGGAGCGACGACGCCGAGGCGTGGGAAATCTGACCATCCGAGGGTAAAGGCCCGGGCCGGGGAAAGGCCCGTTTCCGGGCCCCGCGGTTGCCGGTACTATGCCGCGTCCAGATAATCGGACGTGGCGCAGCCAGGAGCCCGATGGCAGAACGTCCCTACGAACCGGCCGATGAGGAATACGTCATTGGCGGTTCTTACCCCCCATCCCCCGGACCTGAACCCGACTCCGAACCGGTGATCGGCGGCGGGAGCTATCCCCCTGTGCGCTACGCCGACCCGCCACCCGCGGAACCCCGCATTGGGGAGTATCCCCCGCCGGCGTACCCTCCCGAGCCCCAGTACCCGGTCGAGCCCGCGTACCCCGCCCCACGCGGCTACGAGCAGGGCTATCCGAACGACGGGTATGAGGATGAGTACTACGACGACGAAGGCTACTACGACGACGACACGGTAGCGCGGCAACCGCTTTTCTGGGTGGTCCTTGGGCTAGGTGTCATGCTGGTCGTGGGATTCGTGTTCGTGCTGTTCGCGCTGTTTTCCGGAGGGGACGGCGGGGGCCAGGACGCGGCGTTCAACGTGGCCATCGACTCTCCCCAGAACAACGCGCGCATCGACATTGGCAGGCAATTCGAGGTGGTTGTACAGGCCAGTTCGAACGAGGCGATCGCCAAGTTCGAGCTGTTCGTGAACGGCGACCGGGTGGACGAGTTCAACACTGCCTCACCGGTGCCGGGGACGGTGCAGCGTGCGATCCTGCACCACACATTTGAGGAGCGCGGCGAGTACGAGCTGCATGTCCGGGTCACGTCAGAGACCGGGGCCACGCGGGATTCCAGCCGGGTGACGGTGATCGCCGTAGAAGCGGTGGACGAAACGCCGGCGGCGGTCTCGGGGCGGGTGATCGCGGTAGTGAGCGCGCGAACGGGGCCGGGGGAGCAGTTCGATGTGGTGGGGTCACTCCAGCCCGGGGACGAGGTAATCATCCGGGGCAAGACCCGCAACAACGACTGGCTGCTGGTGGACACGCCCGTGGGTGATGGCGTCTGGGTGAGAAGGGCAGCGATCGAGGCGGACGACGCACTCGCGCTCGTCCCGGTGCGCGAGCCCACTCCCACGCCGCAGGCAACGGCGACGGAGGAACCGTCCACAACGCCTACGGGCACGGCCACGCCTGATGCCAGTTTGCCGGACTTCCTGCCGGTCGGGGCCGTGCTTGTAGATGGCGGGAACACGGTGCGCATCACCATCTCGAATAACGGTGGCAGTGCGTACGCGGGGCCGCTCCAGGTCTCCATTTCTCAGCTCGAATCCGTTACGCAGGTGTTCAACGTGAGCATTCCGGTGGGAGGGAGCACCCAGGTGGATATCCCTCTGACCGCGACCGTGACAGAGCAACGGACGGTGCGGGTGACGGTGGATCCGGACAATGCTGTGGCGGAGTCGCTCGAGGACAACAACGCAGCGACGTTCACAGTGAACCCGCCGGTTGAGGCGCC
>CAYPAZ010000034.1:0-10804 GCA_964408835.1 uncultured Anaerolineaceae bacterium | reverse complement strand
GGCGCGATCGTAGCTTCGACGGCAGTCGGCCTCCCCTGAGCCGGGACCCCGGGACGTAACGGCCCACCGCGAGTGAACTTTGACACCGCGTGTCGCCGGGCGGCCTTACGATGGGGACGTGGATGCTGTAGACGAGATCAAGCGGCGGATCGATGTGCCGGAGTACATCGGGCGTTCGGTGGCTCTGCAAAAGGCGGGGAGGAACTTCCGGGGGCTGTGCCCGTTCCATACCGAGAAGACGCCTTCGTTCTACGTGTTCCCCGACCGCGGGACCTGGCGCTGCTTCGGGAGCTGCGGGGATGGGGGCGACATCTTCTCGTTCGTGGAGAAGCGGGATTCGCTCGACTTCCGGGGGGCGTTGCGGCTGCTGGCGGAAGAAGCGGGGGTCCAGCTTTCGGCGCAGGCGGCGCAGCGGCGATCGCGGGTGGAGCATCTTTCGGCGATCGTGTCGGCGGCGGTGGACTACTACCAGCGGAGGCTACAATCGGAGGCGGGTGAGGAAGCGCGGGCATATCTTGCGGGGCGTGGGATCGCTCCAGACACGATCGACGCGTTCCGGCTGGGGTGGGCGCCGGACGAATGGCGGGGGTTGCGAGACGCGCTGACAGCGCGGGGGTACACGGAGGGGGACATCGCGGCGGCAGGGTTGCTGGTTGAGCCTGAGTCGGGTGGGCATCCCTACGACCGTTTCCGGGGGCGGGTGGTGATACCGATAGCGGACGAGCGGGGCGCATTTATCGGCATGGGAGGGCGGGGGCTCCAGAACGAGGAGCCGAAGTACCTGAATACACCGCAATCCGAGCTGTTCGACAAGGGGCGGACGCTCTACGGGCTCGACCTGGCAGCGGAATCCATCAGGAGCGCCGGGACGGTGGTGGTGGTGGAAGGCTACATGGACGTCATCGGGCCGTGGCAGGCGGGGTTCCGGAACGTGGTGGCGACGATGGGGACGTCGCTGACAGAACAGCATGCGGGGCTCATCCGGCGGCTCGCGCGGCGAGTCGTGCTGGCGATGGACCCCGATGCGGCCGGTCTGGCCGCTGCCGAGCGGGCAGGGGGGCTGTTCATCTCGCTGGATTCGCCGGAAAACCTGGCGAAGTCGGCTCGAGCGGCGGACGCGTTCACAACACGGTCGGAACTGGAGCTTCGGGTCGCGCCGCTCCCGGCGGGGCACGACCCGGACGAAATCGCGCGGGATGACCCGAAGGCATGGGACGCTGCCATCGCTAACGCGGTGCCTATTACCGAGTTCCTGATTCGCCGCGCGCTTGCGGGGGAGAAGCCTGACTCCCCCATCGAAGCGCGAAGGCTGGTGGACCGGCTGCGGCCTATCCTGCTCGCGGTGAGCGACCCGGTGGAGCGGTCGACCTACATTCAGCGGGTTGCGAGGCACCTTGGCGTCGGGGAGCAGGCGGTGGTCGAGCGGCTCCGGCAGGGGCTCCCGAACGCCCGGGCGCGGCCGCAGCGGCAGCCGGAGGTGCGTCCGGAGGCGCCAACGCACGAAGAGACGCTCCTCGCCATCCTCATGCGCCACCCGCACCTTCGGCATGAGCTGCGCAGCGTCCCGCCGGGGCTGTTCACCGGCTCGCTCGAGCGTGAGGCGTTCCAGCGCTGGCTGGCGAATGAGGACTTCGCTATGGCGCCGGAAGGTGACCCGGTTGCGGGGAGGATGCGGTCGATCGAGGCGCGCCGGCTACCGCCGATGTCAGCCGACGACGCACGGAAGGCGATGCGCCAGGTGATGCGGGAGATCCTCCGGGAGCGTCTGATGCAGCGGCAGGCCGCGGTGACGGAGATTCTGGCCGAGGCGGAGCGGACCATGGGCGCGAACCGGGTGGCGGAGGTGGCGAGCGCTGTTTGGGGTGGGGCTATCCCGCCAGACGACGTGCTGGAGCTGGCGGAGACGATCCTGGAGGACCTCGACCTGGGGATCAGCCTGCACCGGCAGGAGACTCCGCTGGAGGCGTTCTAGTGGCCCCGGACGGTTGCCGGGAGTCCGCCGGATCCGTAAGGTAATTTGTGGTGTAACGCTCCCGCGGCCCCGTGGTGTAGCGGCCTAACATGCCACCCTGTCAAGGTGGAGATCGGCGGTTCGAATCCGCTCGGGGTCGCCATAACCCGCTAGTTGCCGATAACCCGCCAGAGATGGCGGGTTTCTTCGTCGACTCCCCGGCGACCGACCCGCACAACGTCGCCGACGGTTAGGCTCGTACACCGAGTTGTACACGACGGAAACTGACCCGCGGTGCAGGCTCCCCCCCACGAGATTCGCGGCGGTGATACGCGACTCTCGGCAATGTGTTAGGCTGACTCTGAGGGCCACGGGAGCCATTTCGCTGTCGAATCCTGATCGTTTGTTTCCGCCCGACCGGAGAACCCACCTCGTGTTGGGGCATCGCCCGTTCGCGCTCGTGGCGCTCTACGTGGTTGGAGGGGTGGCCTGGATGGCCATGTCGGCCCTCGTGGTGGCGAGCTTCGCGGCAGGGGCGTCGCGGGAACTGCTCAGCCCGGCAGCCGGTGTCGTCTATGTGGCCGGGACGGGAGGGCTGCTCTACTGGCATATCCGGCGGAACCAGCGCGTCAACCAGGAGGCGCGCCGCGAGGCGGAAGCCAACCACGTGCGGGTCGAGGAGTTGCTCGCGTTCCCGCGGTTGCTCCCTTTCCCGATTGTCGTCCTGACGGACCGGGGCAGGGTCAGATTCGCCAACCCGGCCGCGCGGGAACTCGCAGCCGAGGCGCATGTCTCGGGAGTCGAGCGCATTCTCCCCGGGCGGTACCAGCAGTTGCTGGGGCGCGCGCGAATCGGCACGTTAGCCACCACGGAGCTTGATAGCCGGGCCGGGGAACGGCTCTTGCGGTGGGCTTTCTACGCTCCGCAGGCAGGGACGGGCGCGATCTACGCAGTAGGCAGAGACGTGACTGAGGAGCAGCGGTTTGATGAGCGGCTGGCTGAGCTGGAACAGGGCCAGGCGAACGGGCTCGTTGAAGCCGGGATCGCGCACGACTTCAACAACGTGCTGCTGGTGGCGCAGGGGTACGCGCAGCTGCTGGCACCTCACCTGGACGCCGACGACCCCGACTTTGGGGTGATCGATGGGATCCTCGATGCGTGCAGCCGGGGCCAGGAGATTGCTGCTCGGCTCACAGAGCGACGCCGGCCGGCACCGAGCGAGCCGCGCTCGATCGACCTTGCCGCTGAAGTGGCGGCGCTAACACCGTTCTTGCGGCACGCGGTACCGAGGAACGTCTCCGTGGGGTTCCAGATGTCGAGGCAGCCGGTGGTCGCCATCGTTGACCGTCTTGACCTGAGCCGGGTGCTCCTGAACCTCGTGGTGAACGCGAGCGACGCCATCGACGGAAACGAAGGGCGCGTCACGATCCGGGTTTGCAAGGCTGAAAATGAGGGCAAGCAGTGGGCACGCCTGACGGTGGACGATACGGGTCCGGGCGTCGCTCCCGAAGCGCTGGAACACATTTGGGAGCCGTTCTACACGACCAAGGGACCTGAGCGAGGCACGGGTTTGGGGCTTCCCGTCGTGCAGGAGCTGGTGAATCGAAGAGCCGGGCGCGTCGCCATCGAAACGAACCCGGAAGGTGGTGCCAGGTTCATCCTGGACTTCCAGATGGCAGCCCGGGTCTCAGCGGCCGGCTAAGCCCTGAGCCTGGAGCGAAAATGGGGCCGGCGGCAGGTGGGGACGAGCGACTTGCCAATTCCGTCCGGTACGATGGCGCTACTGGGAGTAGCTGGTGAAGATCCTGCAGTTCGTGACGGAATCGCTCGGCGACAACTCGTACTTGTTGGTCGCGGGAGAGATCGCAGCGGCGGTCGACCCGCAGCGCGACATCAGGGAATACATGCGGGCAGCGCGGGAGCATGGGGCGACGATCACGCACGTGTTCGAGACTCATGTCCACAACGATTATGTCTCGGGGGGACTGGAGCTGGCTGCCCTTGGCGCCGAGATCGTCGCTCCCGGCGAAGGCAAGCTGGAGTTCCCCCATCGCCCGGTCGCCGAGGGCGAGGTCATCGAAGTTGGGGCGGCCAGACTGAAGGCGGTCGCCGCGCCGGGCCACACGTACGAGCACACTGCGTTCCTGGCGCTGGACGCGAACGAGGACATCCACGGAGCTTTCACTGGCGGGGCGGTCCTCATCGGGTCGGCGGGGCGCTCGGACCTGCTCGGGGCCGACCACACCGAGAGGCTGACCCGGATGCAGTGGGAGACCGGCCAACGCCTGGCGAAACTCCTGCCAGGGGGAGCAGAGGTGCTGCCAACGCACGGTGCCGGGTCGTTCTGCAGCTCGACCGGGGCTGGGCTAGATCGGCGGGCGGGGATGGCGGAGGAGCTCACCCGCAACCCGGTGCTGGAGGCTGGCGCCTACGAGGTCTTCCGCTCGCTGCACCTTTCGAACCTCCCGCCCATCCCGGCCTACTACCGGTACATGGCGCCCATCAACCGCAAAGGTCCGGAGGTCTACGGAACGCCGCCCGACCCTGCGGAGATAGCCCCTGACGACATCGACCGGCTGATGGCCGCGGGGAAGGTGGTGATCGACGCTCGGTCCCGGTCGAGTCACGCACGGACCCACGTCCCCGGGAGCCTGGGGATCGAGGATTGCGCCTCGTTCCTCGCGTACGTCTCGTGGGTGCTGCCGTTCAACGCGCCATTGGCGCTGATCGTCGGAGACGCCGAGCAAGCACGCCGGCTGACCGTGGACCTGTTCCGGATCGGCTATGAACGGGTTGAGGGCTTCATGCCCTGGGCGAGATGGGAGGGCCAGGAGCGGCCGGTGACGAGCATCCCACTTATGGATCTCCAGAAGGCGCGGGAACTCTATCGCGAGGGGGAGGTCAAGGTTGTGGACGTGCGCTTTGCTTATGAGCAGGCGGCGACACCGCTTCCGCGGGCGCTCGAGCGGCCGGTGGACAGGATTGTTGAGTGGGCAGATTCGCTCGGCAACGAACCTGTGCTACTGGCGTGTGCGAGTGGGCAGCGCGCGGTGATGGCCGCGAGCTACCTCAAGGCGCGGGGAATCGATGCGACGGTGCTGGAGAATCGGAGTGCGCCGGAGTTGGCCGACAGCTAGCCGACGACCTCCCTGTAGAGACGAATCGCTTCGATGTGTTCCGCGCCGCGCAGGCCGACGCGCATGGTGCGCACGGAGGCGTGTGTGGCGTCGTGGTCTTCCCATGCCCGCAGCTGGCGCTGCCAGCGGTCGTGTTCGCCGGGGGCGTAGTTGAGGACACCTTCGATGCCGAAGTCCTTCCGGCTTCGGCCATGGCTAGCCAGGTAGCCTTCGAGGCGCTCCAATGCGGCCGCGAGTTCGTCTCCGGGGATGATGCGGGGAATCCATCCATCGCCGAGGCGCGCCGCGCGTTTCAGGACAGGCTCCGCATCGCCGCCGAACCAGATCGGGATCTGCCGTTTGGGACGCGGCAGAATGCTTGCGCGGTCAACGCGGTGCCACCTGCCGGAATATTCGAGAGTGTCTTCGGCCCAGAGCTTTCGCAGCAACTCGACCTGTTCCGACTGACGCACCCCGCGATTGGTGAAGTCCTCGCCAAGCGCTTCGTATTCGACCGCATTCCAGCCCGTACCAACACCGAGGCGAAGCCGGCCGCCGCTCAGGACATCCACCTCGGCGGCCTGCTTGGCGACCAGTGCTGCCTGCCGCTGGGGGAGGATGAGCACCCCGGTGGCCAGCTCGATCGTGGTGGTTACGCCCGCAAGGTAGCCGAAGAGGACGAACGGCTCGTGGAATGGGTCGTCCTTGGAGTAGTAGCCGTTCCAGCCGCCGGGGCGGTCCGGGTTGGCGCCCAGGACATGGTCGTAGGCAAGGATATGCGTGTAGCCCAACGCCTCTGCGGCTTGCGCGAAGTCCTTGATGACCGCCGGATCATTGCCGATCTCGGTCTGGGGGAACACAACCCCAAGGCGGAGCTTCCGGTCCGTCACTGCGGCCGCCGGAAGACGACTTCGAGGGTACGCTCCTTGATTCGCCAGCCCTCGCCGGTCTTCTGGAACTGGTCATGGTAGCGGGCGACCATGAGCGGTTCGCGAACTTCGGGGTTCTCGACCCTGGGCGACAGGTAGACGGTCAGATACGTGACACCCTTGCCGTTGGAGTCATCCGAGAACTCGACGGCGAAGTTGGTGCACTGGTGCTGCATAATGAAGTCGCTACCTGATGCGGCGCGGATTGTCTCGCGGCCCTCCGAGCGGCGGAAGCCGAGGTCGAGGACGCCGTCTTCGGTGAAGAGGTCAGCGACGTTGCCGCCCATATCGGATCGGTGGGCGTAGGCGATGGTGAGCCGTTCGCATTCGCGCTCGGCAAGAAGCACTTCGATGGGGTCCATGATTCCTCCTACCATTCTGGGGGTCCGCCGAAGGTGTCGCGAAGCGACGGGGGGTATTCGCCGTTGGTGTCGCGGACGCCGTACTCCTTCGCCAGTTCCACTGTGATATACACCTTCCCGGAGCGATTCATCATCTTCGGGTCGTTCGCGACGGCGGCAATCACGCGGCCGGTGAACTCCGGCGATTCGACCTGGCTTGTATCGAACATGCCGGGATGGAGTTCTTCGGCGCGCTTCGTGCGTTCGGTCATGATCAGCCCCAGCCAGAGGGAGAGCGCGGTCACGTTGTGGTCCTTGAGCTCGTGGGCCATATCGCGAGCGAGGCGGTCGACCGCAGCTTTGCCGACGCCGTAGGCGACAGCCAGGCTGTAGGCGCCGCCGCCGTAGGACGAGGTGTTCACGATGAGGCCGGACTTCTGAGGGACCATGATCCGCGCGCCGAAGACGCTGCAGACATAGTGAGAGCGCAGCCCGACATCGATCATGTCCCACATGGAGAGGGGCTTCTCCCAGAAGCTGCCGGGGAGGATGAGTTCATCCGGGACGATGAACGCGTTGTTGACGAGAATATCGAGCCGGCCGTGTTCATCGCGGACCCGGTCGAAGAGCGCTTCGGTCTGCGCATCATCCTTGTGGTCGACCTGGACTGCGATGCCTTTGCCGCCACGGCGTGTGACCTCTTCGGCGGTGGCGCCGACGGTGCCGGGGAGCGGCGCTGTGCCTTCGACGACGGTGCGGCCGGTGACGTAGACGGTGGCTCCTGCGTCCCCGAGTGCGAGCGCGACGCCTTTGCCGACGCCCCTGCTCGCTCCAGTGACGACGGCGACTTTGCCATCGAGTGATCCCAAGTGTTCCCCCTGAGGCGGAGCGTCTCGGCGCTGCCAACCAAACGGTTGGTGTTTTCTCGTATCCCGGCCCAGTTGTCAACTCAGCGGCTTCGGGTTGACAGTCTCCCGGAGCCGTGGAGAATCACAATCAAACGGTCGTTTGGCGGCGAGGGCACATGGAATTCGGCTTCTGTTACCTCTGTGACTACCACCCCGAAGCACATGGGGACTACGAGGCGTGGTACGGCCGGCTCATGGGCGAGTGGCAACTCGCCGACGAGCTGGGCTTCGAAGCGATCTGGATCGCGGAGCACCGGTACCCGGGCTATGGGTTCTCCTCCACTCCCGTAGTAGCGCAGGCCATCGCCAGCGCGACGAAGCAGATAAAGATCGGGACGGCAGTGGCGCTGCTCTCCCAGCGCCACCCGATCCTGACCGCGGAGGACTGGGCAGCGGTGGACCTGCTTTCGGGCGGGCGGTTGCGGTTTGGCATCGGGCGCGGGATCTACGCGTACGACTTCGAGGTGATGGGCATCCCCTCGGGCGAGTCGCGCGAGCGGTTCGAGGAGGCCTGGGACGTCATCCGCAAGCTCTGGTCGCAGGAGGAAGCAAGCCATCGTGGGAAGCACTGGCAGTTCGAACGCCATCGGTTGGGGCCGCGGCCGTTGCAGCAACCGCTTCCGCCGGTCTACGTCGGGTGCGTGGCGTCGCCGGAGTCGTACACATGGGCGGGTGAGAACGGGTTCAATGTCATCGTGGCACCGTTCCTGCTCGACTCCACGGCGCGGCAGGCCGAGTATCTCCAGCTCTACCGGGACACCCTGGAGAAATCCGGCCGGGACCCGGCACAGCACCAGGTCATTGCGAATTACCACCTCGCAATGTTCCCGACGGGGTCCGATACCAGCACGGCAGACCAATACTTCTACAACTATCTGAAGTTCCTGCACGCATCGAATACCGCGACGGCGCTCGATGCCAAGGGCTACTCGCACTACAAGCCCGGCGAGGGGCTGTACGACGACATCAAGGAGATGCGCCGCTCGCGCACCGTGATCGGGACCACCCAGGAGTGTGTGGATCGGATCGGTGAGTTGGCCGAGGCGTGTGGGCTGAACGGCTGGATGTTTCACATCAACTACGGTGGCGTCCCCGGCGAGCGGGTGGTCGAACAGATGCACCTGCTGCGGGACGAGGTGGTACCCGTGTTCAATCCGGGGAAGGCGGAGCCGGTCGGGGCGAGCCGGTGAGCGCCGGAGGGTTCAGGGTCATCGCGGGCGTTGACACGCTGACGCTCCCGCGTGCCCGGGAAGCGGCGGAACGAGCAGAGCGCATCGGTTTCGACGAGATCGACTTCACGGACTCGGCGCACGAGCCGTTCCTGCCGTGTGTGGTTGCGCTGGAGCACACGTCGCGGATCAACGTCGGGACGGGGGTGGCGATAGCGTTCCCGCGCAGCCCGATGGTGACGGCGATGACGGCGTGGGACCTGCAGCGTTGGGGAAGCGGGCGATTCGTGCTGGGGCTCGGGTCGCAGGTGAAGGGTCACAACGAGCGGCGCTTCAGTGTGCCGTGGAGCCCGCCCGCGCCACGGCTTCGCGAATACGTGCTCTCGCTCCGGGCGATCTGGCGTTCGTTCCAGACGGGCGAGCGACTGGACTACACGGGGAAGCATTACTCATTCACGCTGATGACGCCGAATTTCAACCCGGGACCGATCGAGCATCCCCATATCCCGGTGCACCTGGCGGCCGTCAACCAGGGGAACGCGCGGCTCGCCGGCGAGGTCGCCGAGGGGATCAAACTCCACCCGTTCATGACCCCCGCCCACCTGCGAGACGTCATGCTCCCCGCCATCGACGCCGGGCTGGCGAAGAGCGGTCGCGACCGGAGCCAATTCACAATCTCGGGTGGGGGGCTGATTGCGACGGGGGCCAACCAGGCTGAGGTGGAGCAGAGCGTAGCGCAGGTGAAGCACTGGCTATCGTTCTACGGGTCGACCCGGTCGTACCAGGCGCCGCTGGGGGAGCGGTGGGCGGACCTCGGGGCGGAGCTGCACGAGATGAGCCTGAAGGGCCAGTGGGAGGCAATGCCGGGTCGCATCCCGGATGAGCTGGTGGAGGAGTTCGCGGTCGTCGCACCGTATGACCGGTTCGGGGCTGCGCTCCGCGAGCGGTACGCCGGTCTGGTGGACGCAGTCGGCATCAACGAATCCATCAACCGAGCGGAATGCGAGGACGGGATGCGCCAGCTGGTGGCGGACCTGAAGCGCCCCGCGGCCACGGGAGCTTAGCTGAGTGCGCTTCCGGGATACGGACGAAGAGGCCTCGTTCCGGCGGGAGGTGCGTGAGTTCGTCGCGGCAGAGTGCCGGCCACATCAAGGACTCCTCACGACCGACCCGCTGCGTGACGTATTCGCGATCGAGACTCCGGTGGAGTGGGTGCGCGCACTGGCGGCGAAGCGCTGGTTGGCTCCCGCCTGGCCCAGGGAATATGGAGGCGGGGGACTGTCCGTCGTCCAGCAGTACATCCTCGCGGCGGAGCTTGCGGAGGCGCGGGCACCGCGCGGGTTCGGCGTCTCGGTGAGCTTCGTCGGGCCAACGATCATCGCCCATGGCAGCGCCGAGCAGAAGCAGCAACATCTGACCGCGATCCTGACGGGCGAGGTGCGCTGGGCCCAGGGGTTCAGTGAACCCGGGTCGGGGAGCGACCTCGCCAGCCTTTCGACCACCGCGGTCCGTGATGGCGATGACTTCGTGGTGAACGGCCAGAAGATCTGGACTTCCGGAGCGCACTTCACGAACTGGATGATCCTGCTTGCCCGGACAGACCCGGAGGCACCGAAGCACCGCGGGATCAGCTTCTTCCTCGTCGACATGACGACACCGGGCCTGAGCACGCGGCCGCTCTACAACATGACCGGATCGCACGAGTTCAACGAGGTGTTCTTCGACAACGTGCGGGTGCCGGCCACGAATCTCGTGGGTGAGCTGAACCGGGGCTGGTATGTGGCGCAGACGACGCTGAGCTTCGAGCGGTCGAATGTGGGCAGCGCGATTGGCCAGCGCCAGGTGATCGAGGACCTGGTGGCGATCGCCAGCGGGCGGTCGGAGCTGCCACGTGGGTCGAAGGCGGAGGTGGTGCGTGGCGAACTCGCCGAGCGCATGGTTGAGGCGAACGTGGCGATGCTGATGGCGCAGGACATCATCTCCAGGCAGGTGCGAGGGGAGGAGGACCTTTCTTCGCGCGCGGCAATGGCGAAGATGTTCAGCATGGAGCTAAACCAGAGAATCTACGGCACAGCGAACACACTGCTCGGGCTGTACTGCCAGGTGCTCCCCGGGCACCGGGCGCCGTTCGGCGGGAGACTGCCTCTGACCTACCTGCGTTCCGTCGCCAACACGATCGAGGGCGGGACGAGCGAAGTCCAACGAAACATCATCGGGGCCAGGCGGCTGGGCCTTCCACGGGATTAGGGGGAACTGATGGCGACGGGTGAAGTGATCGATTGCGACGTGGCGGTTGCCGGGTCGGGAGCGGCGGGGCTTTCGGCAGCGCTGACGGCCGCCAGCCGCGGCGCTTCGGTGGTGGTGCTGGAGAAGGCGACGAGGCTTGGGGG
>CAYPAZ010000033.1:0-13511 GCA_964408835.1 uncultured Anaerolineaceae bacterium | reverse complement strand
GGGGGCTCAACACTCCAGGTCACCGTCGCCACAACCCCCGGCTTCAAGCTCAACAGCCTTGGGCCTTCCCGGCTCACGCTTTCCTCCACCAACCCCACGGTGGCCAGCATCGGCGAAGACCATGTGTCGTTCACCAGCGACGACCACTCCGTGACCTTCCCGGTCCCTCTCATCCTCGCGGAGGGCTCGGCGGAACTCCTCGCGGAAGGCGCGCTCTACTTCTGTCGCGAAGGCGAGGAAGCTCTCTGCTTCGTCGAACGCCTCGTTGTCCGCCTCCCGCTGACCGTCCGGTCCGGCGCCACGCAGGGCGAAGTTCGCCTCGATGTGCGCCTCGGCGGCGACTGAATCCGTTGACACGTGCCCCGGCTGCCCTATGATCCGTGCACTTCACATATCGGAGAGTGCCGTGGCTGTTCGTGGGTACGTGCTTATCGAAACCGATGTCGGCAGGGCCAAGGCCGTCGGCGAGTCCATCCGCAGCGTGAGCTATGAAGGTGCCCGGGTCCTCGCGGTCGATACCGTCACGGGCCCGTTCGATGTCATCGTGCAACTCGAAGCCGATGATCTCGATCGGCTCGGCAACGCCATCACAGACGCGATCCAGAAGGTCGGTGGCGTCCAGCGCACTACTACCTGCCTGGCGGTGCGCCTGGCCTGAGGGGCCCCGTCCGCGTGCGTCCAAACGGCAGGCATCGCCTGCCGTTTCCGTGTCTGGCCGTGTACGCTCGAACATGCCCGAACGAGCACCCGAGGTAGCCCCATGACGATGCCCGTGAGCGACATGATCAGCGTGGAAGAGGCCCGCGAGCGCATCCTTGCGTTCTTCAGCCGGCTGGAGCCGGAGACGAAGCCCGTCCTGGAAGCCCTCGGGCAGGTCCTCGCGAAGGACATCGTTGCACCCTTCGATATCCCGCCGCTCGATAACACCGCCATGGATGGCTACGCCTGCCGCGCTGCGGATACGGCCGGCGCCACTGACGCTTCGCCGGTGTCGCTCAAAGTCGTGGGCGACCTGGCAGCCGGGTACCTCCACGAAACGCCGATCGGGCCAGGGGAAGCGGTCCGCATCATGACCGGCGCCCCAATGCCCCCCGGCTCCGACACCATCGTCCCGTTCGAAGAGACCGACGAGCCTCTCCGCTCCGCCGGCCAGGCGCCGCATCGCTCGGGCACGGTGCGGGTCCTAAAAGCCGCCGACCCCGGCGCCAACATCCGCTACCGCGGCGAGGATGTGCGCGGAGGGAGGACCCTCATTGCTGCCGGCCGCCTCGTGCGCCCGTCCGAGGTTGGCGTCCTCGCCTCCATTGGGCTGACCGAGGTGAGCGTCTACCGCCGCCCGGTAGTCGCAATCCTTTCGACCGGTGACGAGATCACCGAGCCTGGCCAACCGCTCCAGCCGGGCCGCATCTACGATGCCAACGCCAGCAGCGTTGCCGCCCAGGTGGTGAAGTTCGGCGGAATCCCCAGACTCCTCGGCATCGCCCGTGACACTGTCGAAGACCTAACGGCGAAAATCCATGAAGGGCTCTCCGCTGACATGCTCGTGACCAGCGCCGGTGTCTCCCGCGGCGACTTCGACGTGGTCAAGGATGTGCTCGCCAACGAAGGCGCCATCGACTTCTGGACCGTCCGCATGAAGCCCGGAAAGCCGCTGGCCTTCGGCGCCTTCACCGCACCGGATGGTCGCCGCATCCCCCACCTCGGCCTGCCGGGCAACCCCGTCAGCTCCATGGTCGCGTTCGAGCTCTTCGGTCGCCCGGCCATCTTCACGATGCTCGGCCGCTCCGATTGGGAGCGCCCCCGCCTCCGCGCCATCACCCGCGATGCCGTCGTCAACACCGACGCCCGCCGGTTCTACGCCCGCTGCATCGTCACCAAGGGCGAAGACAACCGCTGGTATGCCGACCTCACCGGCCCCCAGGGCAGCGGTATCCTCACCTCCATGTCCGCCGCCAACGCCCTCACCATCATCCCCGAGGACCAGCCCCGCGCCGACCCCGGCGACGAAATCGAGGTCATGATGCTCGACTGGGAACTCGCGCCCTAGGGTTCGGGCAGCAGCGTGAGCGCGTCCACATGCCTGGGCCGCATGAGGCGAAAGTGGGTCTGATCCAGGGTCGCCAGCTTCGGCTCGCGGAGGCGTTCCACCACCGCCAGGACCGCGGCATCTACGAAGCCGACCCGGCTGTCGCCGTAGCGATCACAGATCTCCCTCACACGGACCAGGTCCTCAGCGCTGAGCCCCTCGACCCGATAGCTGCCCGACTCGATGTCCCGCAGCAGCGCGACGAATGCCGCTGGGAAGAGCCGCTGGTCTACCCAGTAGTCCACCTCCACGAGCACCGGCAGAGGGATCACGAGCGGCTCGGCGGTGCCCTCGATTAGAACACGGCTCGCCTCGTGGTAGCGGTCGCTGCGGTCCATGCTCGCGTAGAGCACGCCGCTGTCCAGCACAAGAGCCATCAGCGGGGTTCTGGCCGCTCATTCGCCATACGGACGGACGTGTCCGTATGGCCCGAAGCGCCTATGCCCAGGCTGCTGGGCTTCACTCTCTTGGACGCCAGCATGTCCGCTACGGCCTCCCGGATCACGTCAGCCATAGACACGCCCCGCTCCGCAGCCAACCTGCGAAGGTTCCGGTGAAGTGGCTCTGGCAACGTTACGGTGGTGCGCATCGGAACATCATGATATCACGGTTCGCATCACACGGCCGGATCGCCGCTCCGTGCTACGCTCACACCCATGACTGAGGCCGATACCCTCACCTTCGACCCCGACGGCCTCATCCCGGTCGTGGTCCAGGACGCCGATACCCGCGAAGTCCTCGTCCTTGCCTGGATGAACCGCGAGTCCCTTGAGCGCACCTACGAGACGGGCCTGGTCACATTCTGGAGCCGCTCCCGCGCCGAGTTGTGGGAGAAGGGCGCGACCAGCGGAAACCGCCTGCACCTCGTCGAAGTTCGGAAGAACTGCGAGGCCAACTCTCTCCTCGTCCTGGCCCATCCCGACGGCCCCTCCTGCCACACCGGCCACCCCACCTGCTACTACCGCCAGCTCGACCCGGCGGCGGACCTGGCGGGCCAGGGGTAACGCCGTGGGCGCATCGTGGGCGACCTTCGCATCCTCGAACCCGGCGCTCGCAGCACACGCTCGCGATCGTCTCCATGGGCGTGTGTCCTATCTCGCCACCACCCGCCGGGACGGGTCGCCGAGGGTCCACCCTGTCACACCCGTGGTCTCGGCTGCCGAGCTGTTCGTCTTCATGGAGCCCACTTCCCCGAAGGGTCACGACCTCCGGCGGGACCCCCGCTACGCGCTCCACTGCGGCGTCGAAGACGTCGAAGGCGGAGGCGGTGAAGTCATCGTCCGGGGATCCGCAAGGCTCGTTGAGGACCCCGCAACGCGGAAGTTGGCCGCAGAGGCTTCGCCATACCAGCCCGACGAACGCTACATTCTCTTCGCGTTGAGCATCCAGGAGGTCGCCACCACAGCCTACGCCGAGACCGGCCCGGTCCGGGACCGCTGGACCTCCGCCGGCCCGTAGTCACATTCGTGCCGGACCCGACCGCCTGACGGTCAGCTCAGCGCCTTCGTCCACGTGGCCATGTCGAAGTAGTCCCGCCACGCTGCGATCTTCCCGTCCCTCACCTCGAACACCCCAGCCACCGCCAGCTCGACCTGCTTCTCGCCCGCAGCGAACCGATCCACCCGTTCGTTCATCACCACGTTGCCCGCGGACACCTGGCTCACCACCTCCCAGCCCCGGGATTCCACGGCGCCGAGGATTCCTGCGAACGTCGCCTGGATCGCTGCCCTGCCGCGCACCGGCTCCGGCAGCGGCATGTTGTGATACACCGCATCGTCGGTGAAGTACGCCGCGAGTTTCTCGGGATCGGGCTTCGGCGCATCCCATTCGCGCAAGAACGCCGTCACAAGCTCTTCGTTCGTCATTGAATTCCTCATTCGTCGCTGCGCGCGCACTCTACGGAGGCACCACACCCGCAACAACCGCGCATCACACCAGCTCCACCGAGTGGACATCCACTCCGCCCGGCGCATCCAGCCGCACGTGGACCGGGCGGTCCGGCTCATACGCATCGCCAAGCACCAGCTCTACTTCCACAAGCTCGTCGCCCGCTTCGAAGTGGGTCGCGCCCAGCGCGGTCAGGGTGGGCTGATCGTGCCAGCCCTCGAGTTCGCCGCTGCCGTTGGCCAGCGTCACTCGCAACAGCCTTCCCTCGCCCACGACGTACGCGTCTCCAACGTCCCCGGAGCGCCGCACCCGCCGCCCGTCGGGCCTGGTTTTCACGTCGCTCCATCCGGCGAAGATATGCGCGGCCTCGTTCTGGCCCATCACCACCTTCGCCAACCTTGGTGCCACGTGGAACGAAAGATGCCCGGGGGCGAAGAGCGCTTCCGGGAAGGTGGCGCTGAACGGCGTTCCCGTCTTCCGGGCCCGCACGAAGAGGTGAAACCGGTAGTGGCCGCTGGTGATCCGGCGGGCGACGTTGTTGAGGAGGAAACGCCACATCCGCCGGATCCTTCGCGAGGGCGGATAGATGTCGATATCCGCTGCCCGGTCGATGGCGTAGCCACATCCCTCCACAAGCCCCACTAGCTCCTGGTAGGTGTACTCCCGGCTATGGCGCGACCCCTTGAGCACCGACCCCAGGTGGTACGGGTCGTAGATGTTCCGCCCGATCAGCATGTCCAGGACGTTGTCCGCGCGGCACACGTTCGGAGTCGAGATCACCACACACCCGCCGGGCTTCAGCACCCGGTGGATCTCCCCCAACGTGTGGACCGGGTTCTCCGTCAGGTGCTCGATGACCTCTGACCAGACCACCAGGTCGAACGAGTTGTCCCCATATGGGAAGCGCTCAGTCTCGGCGTCGAAGCAGGCGCACGTGAATGTGTACGTCTCTCCGTACTCAGGGCTCTCGATGGTGTGAGTGAACTCCCTGCTCTCACCTTTCGGGTACGCCGAGAGCTCCAGGTCGTAGTTCCTCAGCTTCTGCAGCAGCAGGGTGATGTGAAACGGCGGGCTCCCCAGCTCCAGAGCCCGGCCGCGCTCCCTGGGTTGCGGCACGAACTCCAGGATTTGGCGCCAAAGCGCCAGCCCGCCCGTCACGAGCATCTCGCTCACCCGCTCATCCCGGTATGGCCAGCGGAAGCTCAGGATGTACCGGGCGAGTGACCCGGGGTCGTGCTCGCGTACCGCTGGCGGGGCTTCGACTTCAACGACCATCCCCGGGATTAGACGTGGCGGACCGGTTCGGCGCAACAGGCAGGCTGTCCGCCAATGGCGTACAGTGCCGCGAAACCGAAGGCGGTTCGTGTGGCTAGTCGACCTACCTCCCGCGGCCCCGGCGACCCCCTCATCCTCGTCGGCACCCTCTGGCTCATCTGGGGCGGCACCGTGGTGACCATCCTCCTCTTCCGCCTGGGCTCGTCTCTGTTCGATGACTCCTGGGAGTTCTACCTGCAGTGGTCGCTGCAGTACGGGGTTGTCTTCACCACCTCCGGAATACTCATCGGGCTCGGACTCGTGCTCAACCAGATGGAACGCGAATCCTTCGTCCAGATCGCGTTGCTGGACGAGATCGCCGACCTGCTATCCGTGGATGAAGAGCCGGCGGGGGAGACCGCCGCGGCCTCAGAGAGCGCCGGCGAGCAGCGCGACCACGATTCCTGAGTGAATGCATGTCCCGCCGAGCACCGCCGTGTGGAATACCTCGTGGTGCCCGAACCAGCGCGGCCATGGGTTCGGCCAGCGCGCCGCGTAGGCTGCCGCCCCGGCTGAGTATGCCAGCCCGCCGAGTCCCAAACCGAGCACCACCCATATCGATGTCGTGATCGCCATCGGCCATGCCGCCACCAGCGCCAGCCAACCCAGTCCAAGCCCGAACACCACTCCCAACCATCGCGGTGACCGCGTCCAGGCCACGCGTGTCGTGGCTGCGACGCCGCAGAGGATCCAGATCAGCGCGAGCATGGGGATGCCCCACGCGGGCGGGAGCGCGAGCAAACAGAACGGCGTGTACGTCCCGCCGATCACGGCGTAAATCGCGGCCTGGTCCAGGCGCCAGGCGAACCCCTCGAGCCGTGTCCCCCAGGCGAAGACGTGATACGCCCCGCTCGCGGCGTACAACAGCGCCAGGCTCCCCGCGAATATCACTGCCGACGCGTACTGCACCGGCCCCGAAGCCACCAGCAACAAGAGCACAAGAAGGAGCGGCATCGCGATGATCGCGGTGAGGAGGTGAGTCCACCCTCGAAGGACCGGCCGCGGAGTCGCTGCCGCCGTCACCCCTATAAGCTACCACGCTCCGCCCCGGTCGGATCGCCCGTACAATCGGCGACTGGAGGAGCGCCATGGAACCGATCCTGCGATTCGAACGCGAGGGCGCGCTTGGCGTACTTACCCTCGACCGCTCGGAACGCCTGAACGCACTGAACTACGAGATGGTCCGTCTGCTACTCGCCTTCTTCGCCGAACGACAGGATGACTACGAGACGCGCCTCATCATCCTCACCGGCGAGGGACGCGGCTTCTGCGCCGGGCTCGACCTCAAGGCCGGTGGCGAACAGGGTCCGTGGCAGCCCGGCGTCGGCCCTGTCCACAACTCCTACGCCTTCCAGGAGTCCATAGCCGACATCGTCTCGCGCATGCGCCGCATCCCCCAGCCCCTCATCGCGGCCGTCAACGGTCCCGCCACCGGTGGCGGTTTCTCCCTTGCGCTTGCCTGCGACATGCGCATCGGTACACCGTTCTCCCGGTTCGCCTGTTCGTTTCTCAACCTTGGCCTCGGCGGTGGCGATATGGGCACGAGCTACTTCCTGCCTCGCCTCGTTGGCTCCGCCCATGCCGCCGACCTCCTCTATTCCGGCCGCATTGTCAACGCGGACGAAGCGCTCTCAATGGGCCTCATCTCCCGCATCGTCGAACCCACCGACCTCCTCGCCGAAGCCCGCCTCATGGCAAACGGGATCCTCCAAAAGGCAAGCCCCATGGGACTCCGGCTCACCAAGGAGATCCTGAACGAGTCGCTCTCCGGCATCTCGCTCGAAGCCCAACTCAAGCTCGAAAACCGCAACCAGATCCTCGCCTCCCAGACTGCCGATTCCACCGAAGCCCTCCGCGCCTGGTCCGAGAAGGCCTCGCCCCGCTGGAAGGACGCGTGAGCCAGCGTCCGCTGGTGGTGATCTCCGGCAAGGGTGGCCAGGACCGCGACATCATCGACACGATCCTCGCCGCCGGGCGCTCAATCGAGGCCCTGCTGGCGCCGGCGGACGCTGGGCCCCGCATCCTGGGAGTCCCGGTCGCCGGGGACCACGGACGGTGGCCCGATTACCTGCCGGGGACCGACTTCGTGATAACACTCGGCCAGGCCCGTCGTCGGGCGTTGGGGACGGAGATCACTGGCGCGGGCGGTACGCTCGCCACGATCATCCACCCCGCCGCCGTCATCTCGCCCTTTGCCACCCTGCTCCCCGGCGCGATGGTCCTCGCCGGTTCCGTCGTCGCCCCCGACGCCACCATCGGCGAGCTTGCCATTCTTAACGCAAACTGCGCCGTCGACCACGATTGCATGCTCGGCACCGCCGTCCAGTTCGGTCCCGGCGTGACCCTGGCGGGAGGCGTCACCATCGGCCACGAAGCCTTCCTCGGCGTCGGCGTCACCGTGATGCCCGGCGTAACGATAGGTGCGGGCGCCGTCGTCGGGGCCGGGGCGGTTGTCATCCGCGATGTCCCCGCCGGGGCCACTGTCGTCGGTAATCCCGCCCGGACGCTCTAGGTCTGTGCGGGCCGTAGCTCTACCCCTACCCTCTCGAAATCGGAGTCGAACCCGAACACGAACTCGGCCCCGACCCGCCTCGCGATGGCGATGCTCGTGCAATCCACGAACGAGAGGGGGACGTCCCCGAACTTGCGGAAGAGCGCCCACGCCTCTTCGTGGTCGCGTTCGTCAACCCATTCAACGACCAGGAGCCGTATCTGCCGCGCAGCTTCGACCCGATCCCGGAGGGCCTCCGCGGCTGGAGCGGTCCCGCGGTACGCGAACCAGGTGAACGCCTCGGAAAGCACCATGTTCGAGGTAACCAGGTGAGTCCCGCGCGGCAGCCCTCTGAAGAACTGGTTCGCCGCTCGATGGTGCGTGTCCCTCGCCCGGATCAGCGCTATCCACGCGCCGGTGTCGACGAAAGCCGTAGTCACCGTTGCCCGTAGAGCTCTCGTTTGTAGGTCACCGAGCTGTCCTCCGGGAGGTCGTCGTCTTCGAGGAACCCGATGAGTTCAAGTAACGGGTTGTCGTGCCCAGCCCGGGCGCTGGTAGGGTCTGGCTCTGCACCAAGACCCGCCTCCAGCAGCTCACGAATAACGACCGCCTCGGGCACGCCCCGCCGGTGGGCCAGCACTTTGATCCGGCGCTCCTGCTCCTGCTCGATGTAGATCTGCTTTCGGCGCATGGTGTATACACCATACTCCCCGGCGAAGGCCCCTTCAACCCGCCACGCTCCTGACAGCAAACGTCAGCAGCCCCCGTTCCCGGTTGCATCGGGCTAGAACACCCGTTCTATCTCTGCTAGCATGCAGCACCAGCCCCGCCCACCTGATACCTTCAGTGAGCCGCTCGATCACTCGAACATCGGGGCCACCATCTTTCCAGGGACTCTGAGTCTTGCCTCTCGACCACATAGCCGTCCGCGGCGCCCGTGAACACAACCTCAAGAACATCGATGTCGAGATCCCGCGCGACCGCCTGGTCGTCATAACGGGGCTCTCCGGTTCCGGCAAGTCCTCCCTCGCCTTCGATACCATCTACGCCGAGGGCCAGCGCCGCTACGTCGAGTCCCTCTCCGCCTACGCCCGCCAGTTCCTCGGGCTCATGGAAAAGCCGGATGTCGACCACATCGACGGCCTCTCCCCCGCCATCTCCATCGATCAGAAATCCACGTCCAACAACCCGCGCTCCACTGTCGGCACGGTCACCGAGATCTACGACTACATGCGCCTCCTCTGGGCGCGCGCCGGCCGGCCCCATTGCCCCGTCTGCGGCCGCCCCATCGAGCGCCAGACCGTCCAGCAGATCGTCGATGCCGTCCTGGCATACCCCCCGGGCTCGCGCCTCCTCCTCCTCTCCCCGGTCACCCGCGCGAAGAAGGGCGAGCACCAGGCCATTCTCGACGAGGCCCGCCGGGCCGGGTTCGTCCGCGTCCGCATCAACGGTGATGTCCTCGACCTCGATGAACCTATCGCCCTCGACAAGAAGAAGCGCCACGACATCGATATCGTGGTCGACCGCCTGGTCGTTCCCGAGCCGGGCTCCGACGCCACCGCCACCAGTCGCCTCGCCGAGTCCGTCGAGACTGCGCTCAAGGTCGGTCAGGGCGTGATCCAGGTCGCCATCATGGACTCGTCTGAACCCGAGCGAGTCTTCTCGGAACAGTTCGCCTGCGCCTACGACGGCTTTTCTTTCGGTGAGCTGGAACCCCGCACGTTCAGCTTCAACAGCCCGCACGGAGCCTGCTCGCGCTGCACCGGCCTCGGGGTCGAGATGCAGGTCGACCCCTCCCGCGTCATCTCCGACCGCACGAAGTCCATAGCCGATGGCGCCGTCGAGCCCTGGAGCAAGTCGCCCGCCATCGCCACCTGGTATCTGCGCCAGCTCGAAGCCATCGCCGAGCACAAGGGCTTCACCACGAAAACACCCATCCGCGATCTCAACGATGACCAGCTCAACGCCCTGCTTTATGGCACCGGTGACCAGGTGCTCACGCTCCGGTTCACCAACCAGTACGGCCGCACCCAGACGTACGACACGAAGTTCGAAGGCGTCGTCCGCAACCTCGAACGCCGCTACAAGGAGACCGATTCCGAGTACATCCGGCAGGAGATCGAGAAGTACATGGGGACCATCCCCTGCC
Organism: uncultured Anaerolineaceae bacterium; assembly: GCA_964408835.1. Lineage (GTDB taxonomy): Bacteria > Chloroflexota > Dehalococcoidia > Tepidiformales > Tepidiformaceae > CAYPAZ01. The sequence continues at coordinate 3,584 of CAYPAZ010000033.1, read as the reverse complement.
CCGACTGCAAGGGGAAACGGCTGCGCAAAGAGGCCCTGAGCGTGCTCATCGATGGCAAGTCCATCTCCGATGTCACGGGCCTGAACATCGTCCGGGCCCGTGAATGGGCCGAGCACCTCGCCGCGCCGGGCACCCCGCTCAACGCCCGCGAGCAGGCGATCGCCTACCAGATCCTGAAGGAGATCCGCTCCAGGCTCGAGTTCCTCGTCGACGTCGGGCTCGACTACCTCACGCTCGACCGAGTCTCCGGCACGCTGTCGGGCGGCGAGTCCCAGCGCATCCGCCTCGCCACCCAGATCGGCTCCGCGCTCATGGGCGTGCTCTACATTTGCGACGAGCCCTCCATTGGCCTGCACCCCACGGACGGGGACCGGCTGATCCGCACCCTCCTCCGGCTGCGTGACCTCGGCAACACCGTCCTCGTGGTTGAGCACGATGAGGCCATGATGCGCGCGGCCGACCACATCATCGACCTCGGCCCCGGCGCCGGGATCCACGGTGGCCACATCGTCGCAGAAGGCAAGTTCGATGACATCTGCAACGCCGACCGCAGCATCACCGGCGCCTATCTTTCCGGCCGCCGCGAGATCCCCACGCCCACCTCCCGCCGCGAGGGAAACGGCAAGGCCCTCCGCGTCGTCGGCGCCCGAGAGAACAACCTTCGCGGCCTCGATGTGACCTTCCCGCTCGGCATGTTCATCGCAGTCACCGGCGTCTCAGGCTCCGGGAAGTCCTCCCTGGTCACGGAAATCCTGGTCAAGAAGGCAGCGCAGGTGCTCCACGGTGCGCGGGGCCGCCCCGGCCGCCACGACGCCGTCGAAGGCATCGAGCACATCGACAAGATCATCGATATCGACCAGTCCCCCATCGGCCGGACACCCCGCTCCAACCCCGCCACCTACACCGGCGCCTTCACCATCATCCGCGACCTCTTCGCCTCCGTCCCCGAGGCGAAAGCCCGCGGCTACAAGGCCGGGCGGTTCAGCTTCAACGTCAAGGGCGGCCGCTGCGAAGAGTGCTCCGGCGATGGCTACAAAGTCGTCGAAATGCAGTTCCTCCCGGATGTCACCGTGCCATGCGAGACCTGCCACGGCCAGCGGTACAACCGCGAAGCTCTCGAGATTCTCTTCCGCGGCAAGAACATCGCCGAGGTCCTCGACATGACCGTCTCCGAGGCCCTCGAGTTCTTCGACCGCTTCCCGCGCGTGCGCCGCATCCTCGAGACCCTCGAAGCCACCGGCCTTGGTTACATCCACCTCGGCCAGCCGGCTACCACCCTCTCTGGTGGCGAAGCCCAGCGCATCAAACTCGCCAGCGAGCTCTCCCGACGCTCCACCGGGCGGACGCTCTACGTCCTCGACGAACCCACCACCGGCCTCAGCTTCCAGGACGTCCAGCACCTCCTGAACGTCCTCAGCCGCCTCGCCGATGCCGGCAACACCGTGCTCGTCATCGAACATCACCTCGATGTCATCAAGACTGCCGACCACATCGTCGACCTCGGCCCCCTCGGCGGCGACAGGGGTGGTGAGTTGATCGCCACCGGCACTCCGGAGGAGGTCGCGCACAACTCCGCCAGCTACACCGGCCAGTACCTCAAGCCCCTGCTCCAGGCCGCCGGCACGCTCGGCGAGGTCCCACGTCCGAAGCCATCGCGGAACGGTCGCGCAAAGAAGGCCGAAGTGCTCACCGCTCCCGAAGTCTCGGCGGCGTCCGGTGCAGCCCGCGTCGCCGCGCGCATCACCCGCGAAACTGCCGGCCAGGGTCCTCGCCCCATGACCAAAGCCGCTGAAAAGCGGGCTCGCCAGGCCGCCAAGCCTCGCAAGGAAACCGCCAGCGAACGCAACCTCCGCGAAACCCGCGAGCGCCGCTCGCGCTAGCTGGAGTACTCATGAGCGCTCCACGTCGCGTAGTGCTCGTGACCGGCGCGCGGAGTTCGTCCCGCTAGTGCCCCGCCGCCAGCAAGTCCCGGCAAAACGCCCGCAGCGCCCCGTTCAGCACCTCCGCCGCCTCCCATTGCACGAAGTGCCCGCAGTCCCGCAGCAGGAACGGCCCAACGTGGTCGGGGAACACCACAGCCGCCATCCGGTCGTAGTCCGGGTACAGGACATGGTCGCTCGTCCCGAACAGGATCATCGTGTGGGTCGGGTTCGGCGCGGCCATCGCGCTCGGCTCGCTTCGCGCCCGCTCGTTGAACGCGCTCTCATAGGCCCCGAAGCTTGCCCGCAGCTTCGCCCCGTCCGCGAACGGCTCAGTCATGAACTCCACCTCCTCAGCCGTGAACCCGCCCGGGTGCGCCCAGAATCGCGAGGTGTAGAACGCCGCGATGTACCGCCGCCGTTTCTCAGGCGTGTCCAACTCGGCCGCAAGTCCCTCCGCATCCGTGCCCTGGCGGAGGAAGTAGTCGCCCGCCTCTCGTGGTGGCCGTGTCCGCATCTCGTCCATGGCGCCTTTCACATACGGCAGCGGCGAGTTGAACAGCACCATGCGGTCCACGAACCCCGGGTACCGCAACGACAGGTCCTGGATCACCGGCCCACCCAGGTCTCCGCCGCAGACGACGACACGCTCATGGCCGAGCACGTCGTGCACCAGCGCATAGAGGTCCCGGGCGTGCGAAGGCACATCGTGGAACCCGTCGGGCCCCACCTCCGAGTCCCCGAACCCTCGCAGGTCAGGAGCGATGACTTCGAACCCGGCCGCCGTGAGCGGCCCGATGTTCCGCCACCAGATACGCTTCGTCTCCGGCCACCCATGCGCCAGCAGGAGGGGGACGCCTCCGGCACCTTCGTGTACATACGCCTGCCGGAAGCCGCGCGCCTCCGTTACCGCGATGTTGAACCGCTCACCGTTGAGATCGCCGGCCATCAGTTCCTCCTTGCCTCGCCCTCCGGCCGCCCGGGAGACTGTACCTGTCCGCCTCCCCGCCGAACACCGCAACCCAGGAGCCAGCCATGACCTTCCGCGCCTTCGTCGTCGATGACGCCAACGACACGTTCTCCGCCGGTGTCCGCCAGGTCGACGAGGACGCGCTCCCGCAAGGCGAACTCCTCGTCCGCGTCGAATGGTCGAGCGTCAACTACAAGGATGGCCTCGCCTCGGTCCCCGGCAACCGCGTCGTCCGCTCCTACCCAATGGTGCCTGGCGTTGACCTCGCCGGGGTCGTCGTCAGCTCGGAGGTTCCGGCATTCAAGCCAGGCGACGCCGTGGTAGCGACCGGGTGGGACCTCGGCACCGCCCACTGGGGTGGCTTCTCCGAATTGGCCCGCATCCCCGTGGCCTGGGCCATGCACCTCCCCGCTGGTCTGACCTCCCGGGAGGCCATGGCCATCGGCACCGCGGGTCTCACTGCCGCACTCTCTCTCGAAGCCCTCGAGACGCATGGGCTCACCCCGGCCAGCGGCCCCGTCATCGTCACCGGCTCCACCGGAGGCGTCGGAAGCACGGCCGTGAGTATGCTCGCCGCGCTCGGGTACGAGGTCGCAGCCAGCACCGGCAAGCCCGAAGAGGCGGAGTTCCTCCGCGACCTCGGCGCCACCCTGATCCTGTCGCGCGAAGAGGTCAGCGCCCCTCAGCAACGGCCC
>CAYPAZ010000032.1:6219-13638 GCA_964408835.1 uncultured Anaerolineaceae bacterium | reverse complement strand
CGCCGCATGATCGCCAGCGCGCCCTTCTGCCACGCGACGCGGTGGGTGACGCCTGTGTCGTAACGGCCCTTGTTTTCGACGTACCAATCCCAGGCACGGATGAGGGCCTCGGCGTTGGAGTATCGCGGCTGCCAGCCGAGTGCCTTCTTCGCGCGGTCGACTTCCACATAGGAGTCACGCCACATGGTGCCGTAGTGCCAGGCTGCAAGGGGGGAGAGCCGGACCAGTTCGAGGCTGCGGAGAGCGATTTCGCCGGGCCGAGCGGGGAGGTGCCAGAGGCGTGCGCCCGAACCGACATGGTCGAACAACGCCTGCATGTCCTCGTTCAGCGTCTGGAAGCGGTCGGCGCCGATGTTCAGCGTCTGGTTGACCACGGAGGGGTCCTTGCCGGCGCGGTAGATGGCGTCGACGAGGTCGGTGACTTCAAGGAGCTGGTAGTGGTTCCTGCCGTCCCCGAGCAGCGGGATCTTCCGGCCCTCGGCGATCCACTCGAAGAGGATCTCGAAGACGCCCAGCCGGCCAGTGCCGAGGAAGGTCTTGGGCCGGATGATGTTCACTTCGAGCCCGCGCTGCTGGTACAGGTGGCAGATCTTCTCGGCCTCAACTTTCGATGCGCCATAGTGCCCGAGCGGGATCATCGGCGAGTCCTCGTCGATGGGGTGAACCTTCGGTACGCCGTAGACGGCGGTCGAGGAGATGAAGACGACGCGCTTGACGCCGGCCTTCATCGCCTCGTGCAGAACGTAGCGCGTGCCGCGGACGTTGACCGAGTAGATCTTGTTCTTCGAGACCTGGATGGGGAGGGCGGCGGCGGCGTGGACCACAGCCTCCACCCCCTGGAGTGATTCGCGGATGGTGTCGCGGTCGCGGACGTCGCCTTCGATGTAGCGGCACCTGTCGGCGATATCGGCGTCGTCTGGCGGGAGAGGGACGACATCCAGGAGGACGGGCTCGATGCCCTCCTCTATGAGGCGGCGGGCGATGTGGGAGCCGAGGAAGCCGGTGCCGCCGGTGACAAGCCAGCGCGGCCGGGAGTCGTTCTGGGTCATGAAAGGGGACAAACCTGGAGGTGGGTTGCACTCAGGTTCGCCGGTTGGGGCGCAGCGCTCAAGGGGACGGCCAGGTGGACAGGCGGTAGGCTTTGGGCCGAACAACAGCGGGAGGGACGAACTTGGCCAGCATCGCCATCAGGAACGCGCGGATTATCGACGGGACGGGGAGCGCCGCCCGGGAGGGCGATGTGCTCGTGCGGGAGGGGCGCATCGCGGAGATGGGGAGCGTGGGCGCGGCGGACCGGGATATCAACGCGGACGGGCTGGTGCTGTGCCCGGGGTTCGTAGATGTTCATTCGCACGACGACGGAGCGTTCATCCGGTACCCGGGGATGGAGTTCAAGCTGGCCCAGGGGGTGACGACAGAGATCAGCGGGAACTGCGGGTTCAGCGCCGCGCCCAACCGGCCGGGCGAGCGGCTGCCGGTGGGCGGCGGCATCGTGGGCGGGGAGTCGGAGTGGGAGGACATGGCGGGCTACTTCGCGGCCTGCGAAAAGCAACGGCCGGCGATCAACAACGCGATGCTGGTGGGGCACAACACCGTGCGCTGGCTTGCGCTGGGGATGGAGCGGCGGCCACCGACAGCCGAGGAGCTGGCGCAAATGCAGGCGATGGTCGCGAGCGCGATGGAACAGGGGGCTGTGGGCTTCTCTACGGGGCTGATTTACGAGCCGGGGCGCTACAGCGAAACCGAGGAGGTCGTGGCGCTGTGTTCGGAATCGGGGAAGGCGGGCGGCATCTACGCAACGCACATGCGAAACGAGGGCGACAAGCTGCTGGACGCTGTGAGGGAAGCGCTGCACATCGCGCGGGAGGCGAAGACGCCGCTGCACATTTCCCACCATAAGGCGGCGGGCAAGCGGAACTGGGGCCGGGTGAAGGAGTCGTTCGCGCTGGCGGAGGGGGAGGGGTCGGACGTTGACGTGACCTGGGATGTCTACCCGTACATCGCGGGGAGCGGCCCGATGGCACAGTACTTCCGGTTGGAGGCGGTCGACCCGGTGCTGGCGGAGAACACGCGGATCGCGAACTGCCCGGCGTTCCGGGGGTACGAGGGGAAGATGGTGCCGGAGATCGCGTCGGGCGAGGGGCTTTCACTCGAAGAGACCGTGCGCAAGATCATCACCGCGCCGCGGGGGACAGAGACCATCTGCATCCAGTTCACCATGGACGAGGGGGATGTGGCGACGAACCTGCGGCATCCGAGGGTGATGGTCGGGTCGGACGGAATCCCGGATCTGAAGGGGAAGCCACATCCGCGGCTCTACGGGACGTTCCCCAGGGTGCTCGGGAAGTACGTGCGGGAAGAGGGGATCATCTCGCTCGAGGAGGCGGTGCGGCGGATGACCTCGCTGAGCTGCGACCGGTTCGGTCTTGTGGGGCGGGGCCGGGTGGTGGAGGGAAACCGGGCCGACCTTGTTTTGTTCGATCCGGCAACGGTCCGGGACGTGGCGACGTGGGATGAGCCGCAGCAGGAGCCGGAGGGTATCCAGCTGGTGATGGTAAACGGTGAGGTGGCCTATGAGGACGGGCGGCACACGGGGGCCGGCAGCGGACGGATGCTGCTTTACCGGGTGGACGCGGGGTAGGCCAGGCTCAGACGAAGAGGGTGCCCCTGGCGACGAGGACGGACTGACCGCCGACGCGGACGGAGCCAACGGCTTCGGGGGTGCCGGGGACTTCGATGTGCATCCAGGAGGGCCGGCCCATGGCCACTCCCTGGAGGTTAAGAATCTCCCTGGCGGAGGTGCGCTCGACAAGGCCGTGGCTGAGGAGGTAGCCACCGAGGGGGCCGCAGGCGCCGCCGGTCGCGGGGTCTTCGGGAATGCCGAACAGCGGCGCGAACATGCGGGAGTAGACGGTCGCGGGCGGGTCGCCCAGTTCGAGGGTGAAGACGTAGTACTGGGCGAAATCGTGGGAGTCGCGGAGAGCGGGGAGGCGGGTGAGGTCGGGGGTTGCGCGGTCGACGGCGTCGCGGGAGCCGAGGGGGACGAATGTGAACGGGACGCCGCTGGAGACGGTCTGGACGGGGAGGCCGGGGGCGAGGTCGCCGGGGGAGAGAGTGAGCGCGGCAGCGACATCGGCGATGAGCGCGGGGTCGTGGTGGGCAGGGCCGAAATCGGGGGGGCGCTGGGCCATCCGGGCGAAGGCGAGGACATCGCCGTCCCAGGTGAGGTCGACGGGGGTGGGGCCGATCCCGAGCCCGAGGACGACGCGTGGGGTGGCGGGCGGAATGACGCCCTGGGTGGCGAGCGCGAAGGTGGTGCCGATGGTCGGATGACCGGCCATGGGGAGTTCCTGGCCCGGGGTGAAGATGCGGACACGCGCGGTGGTGTCTGCGGTTTCCGGAGGGAGGACAAATGTGGTCTCGGAGAAGGCCATCTCGCGAGCGATGGCCTGCATCTGCTCTGGGGCGAGTCCACGCGCATCCGGGAGGACGGCGAGCTGATTGCCCTGGAACGGGGTCTCGGTGAAGACGTCGTAGTGGAGGTAGAGGTACTCGGCCAGGGCGAGGGCTCCGCGAAAGGCAGGGGTGGTGGGCGATGAGGGGCTCGAACCCCCGACCTCCTCGGTGTAAGCGAGGCGCTCTAGCCGACTGAGCTAATCGCCCGGTTGGTGCGGTGACCTCATCGTACCAAGCGGGACGGCAATGCTCCCTGCTAGTGGTGTTCGGCGGCGGTGGAGGGAGGGACGGGTTGGGCCGAGGGGGTGGTGGTGGATCGCCAGGGAGGCGCCTCTACTGGAGCTCCAACAGCGTGCCGGGGACCTATGGACGAGATCGCTTTGGGATCGAGAACGGCCGGACCAATGCAGCCGCAGGTGCGGGCATGCACGGGACCGGCCGCCTTAGCTTGAAGGCTGGTGGCCTTCCGCTACCAGGGCTTGATGCCGTAGTGGGTGTAAGTTCGCTCGCGGAACTCCGCATTCGCCATGTCTGGCCAGTTGTCCCCGTCGAACCCCTCGGCCGTTTCGAGCATCTCTTTGGTTACGTTGAGAATGAGCTTCTTGCCCTCCTCGTCCACGGAAAGCGAGGCCATCGGGATCGCGAACATCTTTCCGCTCTTCATGAATCCCGAGCCAAAGGAAAGGACGGCATAGGCGACGCGACCGCTTTCGAGGTCGATCATCAAATCTTCGACCTTCCCCAGGTCTTCGCCATCGGCGTTCGTGACCTTGTCACCGGCGAGGGTGCTTGCTGAAAGTACTGACACTGTGTTCCAACCGATTTCTGCGCTGCCGGTGCTTGGTGGATCCGGCGGGCAACTTCAAACGTAGCCCTTCCGAGTCTCCGCGTCTGTCCGAAAGTAGCGGATGCCACGGCCTGTTGCGCCGCATCCGGAGCGGGACTGCGGGCTGCCGCGCGGAACTCGTCCTGGTTGAGGGGCTCAAGGGAGTGGAGCGACGCGCGGACGGTGTTAGTGGTCCTCGCAGTGTTCGCCGGCGGAGGGCGGGACATCGAGGGCGGGGTTGGCATCGAAGAAACCGACGGGGAGGAGCTTGAAGCCGGCGTAATACGTGGGCATGACCGGCCAATCCTCGGGTCGGGGGACGTGGTTGTGGCCAAGGGTGTACCAGACGACGAGGTCGGTGTCTTCGATGGGGCGGTTGGCGGCGGTCCAGGCGGGGAGGCCATCGCCGCCGGGGTGCTGGTTGGGGTACTGGCCGGCCGCGTGCATCTCGCGCGGGTGGTAGCGGGTCACCCAAAGGTGGTTGGTGGTGAAGCCGGCGCGCTTGATGAGACTGGAGCCGGGGAGGTTGAAGGGGAGGCAGTTCTCCATGGGCATGAGCTTGTAGCTGACCGGCTGGCCCATGCGGTTGAGGCTGTTGGGGTTGACGATGCGCCAGTAGCGGGCGGTTTCGGGGTTTACACGGCGCTGCGCTTCGGCCTCGGTGGCGAGAAGGGTCGACCGGGCGACGAAGGCGTTGCCGAAGTCGTTGCCGGGCGCATCGGGGTCGGGCCCGGTATTAACTTCGTAGACCGAGTTGCCGCCTTCGTCCAGCGCGAAGTCGAGCCGGATGCTGAAGAAGTGCTGATGGATGGGGGCGTAGACCCCGGGGGAGACCAGCGTGCCGTAGGGCGGGGATTCGCCCTCGGCGATGCCGCCGACGGAGAGCACACCGGTGAGCTTGATTTCGTATTCGATGGAGCCGTCCTGGTAGAAGTACCAGAAGAAGCCGTATTCGTAGTTGCCGACGGTGGCGATGGAGGAGAGGACGAGGCGGCGGGAGCGGCGGACTTCCGCGCCAGAGGCGCGGTCGACGTGCTTCCAGAGGATGCCGTAGTCCTCTTCGTGGAGGCAGATGGCGTTGGTGATGGGGAAAGGCTCCCCATCGGGGCCGGCGATGAGGCCATCGAAGTAGCAGATCTCGCCGAGGCAATCGCAGCCGAGTTCAAGGGAGTTGGTGCACATGCCGATGCCGTACTCGCCGGCATCGAACGCGTTCTTGCGGTTGTGCATGGGGGAGGGGTCGCCATAGGGGACGACCATCTCGGAGAGCGAGGCGCGGTTGAGGATGTTTCGGAGACGGGCGCCATCGCGGTACGCGACGTTGTGGAGGACGAGGCCCTCGCGGTGGGTGAAGCCGAAGCGGATCTCCCACTTCTGCCACCGGACGAGGTGTCCCTCGACTTCGAAGGAGGGGCCTTCGGGCTGGTGGATATCCAGGGGCTTGATGTCGGAGCGCTGGTTGGGGACGAGGGAGGCGGCGTAGTTGGCGTCTTCGGTTGGAAGGGGGACGACGCCGTGGTCTTCGACGCGGACGACTTCCATGCGGTTGAGGTCGACGACGGCGATGACGCCCTCGATGGGGCGCGCGTATGGGTTGTCACCGGGCACGCGACTGACCCACGAGAGGGCGCGGGTAAGGCGGCGGGTGTTGTCTTCTTCGGTGCCGAAGTTGCCGTTGGGCCAGCAGTCGATGAGGACGAGCGACAGATCGGTGATGCCGCGGCGCCCGAGGGCGGCCTGGTATTCGGGGTTCGACCTGACGGTCTCGACGGCTTCAAGGAGCTCGGGGATGGCCATGCCTGGCTGGGCGCCGGGGATGTGGTCCCAGCTTTCGAGGCGCTGGCCATCCAGCGTTACGACGGCCTCGAAGGCGTCGCCGGACTCGCGGTCGAGGACCGTGACGAACGCCCGACGGTCCAGCGATCCCCCGGCAGAGAATGCACGGAGGGCGTCGTGGTCGGGCTCCAGGAGTGCGGTGGAGCAGATGATGCGGCGGCCTTCGAGACGACCGGCATCGCGGAGGATGCGGGCGGCGGCGCGAAACTCATCTTCGGAGAGGGGTTCGAGGGGGTGGAGGGAGGGAGTCGGGCGGGCGGGGGTAGTGGTGGTCACGGCGTGCTCCTCGATTGAGGTGGCCGACATGGTACCCCAGCCTGCACGGGTTGGCTCGGAGCGGGCTCGCTGTTGATGACCGGGCCGGGAGCTGCGGGTGTAGGCTGCTTTCGCCCGGCGATGGCCAACCCGCCGGGCGGAAGGAAAGGTATATGTCTACATCGGGATTGGGGTCTCTCAACGGGACCAGGGGGAAGGCGATCGGTGTACTGGTGTTGGTCGTTGCGCTGGCGGGCGGCGCTCTCGCGTGGAGCATGTCGCAGGCGGGCGCGGCGAACGAGCCGGGGAACACGTTCGTCTCCATAAACACAGGACCGGCGGCTGAACCTGCGGGGAGGATAGCCCCGGGCGAGTCGCTGCCTGAGCTACTGAACCTGCAGACCGGGCCAACTGACATCTTCCTGGAGCTCGAGGGGATCGAAGGCGGCTCGATCATCGAGGGCTACGAGGGGCACATCCAGCTCCCCGCAGTCCAGTTCGGGATCAGCGCGGCTGTGGCGGGAGGCGGAGGGACAAACCGGGCCTCGCGGCCGACCTTCTCCGATATCTCAGCTATGAAGATCCTCGACAAGTCTTCGCCGAAGCTGATGGAGGCGATTGCGACAGGGCAGGTGCTCCCGACGGCCGTCATCCGCTTCACGCGGGCAGGCGGGCAAGGCGAGCGCTTCGAGTACCTGGTGATCAAGCTCGAGAACGTGCAGATCACCTCGTACCAGCTCTCGAGCGGAGGCGACATTCCCACGGAGTCGCTCTCGCTGAACTTCGACAAGATCGAGGTCAGCTACAAGGAGCAGCAGGCGGACGGCTCGGAAGGAGGGTCCGTCGAATTCAGCTGGGACGTGAAGAAGAACCAGAGCAACTAGCCGGCAGGCGCCGGGACGGGAGGTGAGTGGGCGGCCCACTACCTCTCGTCCGCGGTGGCCGCCGAGGCGCGGGGAGTGTGAAGGGCGGTGAACTGGCCTCAGGGGGCGTGGTAGCAGGGCGGGGGCTCGAACCCCGGACCTCACGATTATGAGTCGTGCGCT
>CAYPAZ010000032.1:4604-6119 GCA_964408835.1 uncultured Anaerolineaceae bacterium | reverse complement strand
GTGGTAGCAGGGCGGGGGCTCGAACCCCGGACCTCACGATTATGAGTCGTGCGCTCTTACCAGCTGAGCTACCCTGCCACGGGGTTTCCAGCGTACCAAGGGGCGAGCGAAGGCGAAACGAAGCCGGGGCGCTCCGAGGGGGAGGGTGTGGTATACCGGGGGGGTGCGGTTCATGTTGCCGGCTATGGTGGCCGGCCTGCTTTCCTGGGGGGTCCTGATTGGGGGTTGCCGCGATGGCGGCGACCCGCCCACGGCGCCCCCGCTGGAGACGTGGACGCCGACCATCCAGGCCGAGCCTACGCCGACGGAGGAACCGCAAGATGTGCCTCCTGAGCGGCTGAGCTGTGAGGAGCGGGTGGTGGAGGGGGAGCGTCTGACTCAGGCTGTGGAACGCGCCCTGGAAGGGTATGACGGGACGTACGGCTTCGCCCTGTACGACCTGGAGTGCGAGCGGATCTTCGCAATCAACCGCGAGTATCAGCAGTACCCGGCTTCGGCTTCGAAAATCATCAGCATCGTTGCGGTGATGCGCGCTGTGGACGAGCGCCGGGTGGACTTCGAGGACGTCGACCCCATCATCCGCGAGGTGTTCTTGAGTTCGTCAGACTCGCACGCAGACCTGCTGGACACGTACGTGAGCGGAGAGGAACTTTCGGAGACCCTGGCGCTGGCGGGTGTTTCCGACCTCTCGTCCATCCGGGACGAGTGGCGGTACACGAACATGACGGCGCCGGACATGGCGTTGTTCTGGGCGGCGATCGTGCGCGGGCAGCTCATGAGTGGGGAGTCGACGGAGTATGTGCTGGAACTGGCGGGGACCCCGGACATCCCACCAGCGCTTGAGACCTTCCCTGGTAGCAGCTTCGAGCGGGAGGGGTACCAGTGGGGGCAGAAGGCCGGGTACTACGTCTCGGACGGTATCCCGTACTTCCTCGTGGGCGCGGGGTTCCTGCGGCCAACGGACAGGTCGTGGGATGGGATCGTCCCGGTGGTGTTCCTGCGGACGACCGTGGTGGAGTTCAACGACCCGCAGCGGCGGCTGGTGTGGCCGCTGGTGTTGGAGTACCTCGATGCGGTCGTCCAAACGGGAGCGAGTTAGTCAAGGGGCAGGTGGTGAAGAAGGAGGGGGCGGGTGAGCCTCGGAGTTCACCCGCCCATCAGGTCTAGCGGTCGCGGCCGACCAGGAGGCCGGCAACGATCTCCTCATCGCGTGGCTGGTAGGCGCCACGGGCGACGAGTTCGCGGAGGTACTGGAGGCGCCGGGCGCGGGTTCGCCGGGCCTCGAACTCGGTCGAAACGCGGGAGGCGAGCCGGGTCATCCCGGCCGCCAGGCCGAGGAGAAGGGCGGCGAAGAGAAAGGCGTACCAGTTCCCTCCGCTGACAGTCTCCAGAGTCATGCCCGTACCGGCAGAGGGCGGCAGGGGGATACGGTCGCCGGCGGTCTCGTCGGTGATGTCACCGGCGGTCTCGTCGGTCGGGTCAGTGGGATTCGAAGGATCGGTCGGATCCGTCGGG
>CAYPAZ010000032.1:0-4504 GCA_964408835.1 uncultured Anaerolineaceae bacterium | reverse complement strand
TCACGGCCACGCAATTGGACGAGCCAACCGACGAGCCGTTCGCGACGTTCAGGCCGTGCCCGCTGTCCCCACCGCTGGTGCTGGGGTTGTCGCACTTCGCGTCGCCGATCACGGCCACGCAATTGGACGAGCCAACCGACGAGCCGTTCGCGACGTTCAGGCCACTACCTCCGCTCTCACCGCTGGTGGTCGTGGGGTTGGTGCACTTCGCGTCGCCGATGACGGCCACGCAGTTGCCGGAAAGGATCGGCGTGCCGTTGAGGATGCCGCTTCCGGCGTGGAAGTCGGAGCTTGTTTCGTCGATCGGCTGCTGGCAATCGGTCTTGCCGACTACCGCGACGCAGCCGCCGGAGAGGGCGCCGCTCTCACCGATGACGTTGAGGTCGGCATCGATGATGCCGGTATCCACCTTGACTTCGATTTCGATGCCCAGGGCCCCTGAGGGGGAGTTCAGGACGTTGTTGACGACCTTTCCGAGCCCACCGAGCAGCTTGGTGGAGCCACCCGAATGGGTCGGGCCATCCGCCCGAGCAGTGCCGGTGGTGGCGAAGGTCACGCCGGCCATCAGGCCGACTGCCGCAAGGAATACGGCGAGGAACTTCAGACGTGAAATGAGTCTCACGTAGCATCTCCTTCTGAGAATCAGTTGGGAGGGCTACCGCGTAGGGCGATAGCTACCGACTGTCCCGCTCGCGCGAGCTCGGGGGATCCCCGAGGCACGGTTTCGCTGAGGGGACTTCAGAAGGATTCAGGCAGGGGGGACGATGGGTGCGTAAGCGCACGAATCCGGCCGCAGCGCGGCTGGCGCCAGCATGAGGATCTGGCGTGCTATGACGGCCAGGAGTATCGCAGCCCCGAGGCAGGCGGCGAACGAGGTGGCCGTCGATGACCCACCGGAGAGCGCGGCAGCCGCCGACATCACCGGGAGGTTGACAGGGGAGAAAGAGCCCGACCGGGGCGCCGTGACAGAACCCGATACAGGCCCGCCCGCAGCTTCGGGCGCCGGAGCGGAAGCGTTGACCGGGCCTGCGGCCGACGGCGCGCGGACGGTCTCTGGCGCCGGTTCGACGATTGGCAGTTGGCCGGGGTCGATGGCAGGGACGGAGCCGCTTCCGGGAACGGTGGACCCACCCGGGACTACCGGGTTCGATGGGACACCATTTCCGGGCCGCTCAGCCCCGGGGACTGACGGGATGTTTGGGAGGCCGGGCACACCGGGAGTTGAAGGCTGATGGCTGCCAGGGCCGGGGATCGCGGGGATGCCGGGCACGCCTGGCGTGGGAATCGTGGGCAGGGAGGGGAGACCCGGGAGGCCCTCTCCAGGCACCACGGGAACTTCGCCACCGGGGGTTGGAATGGAGCCGACGGGTCCGAGCGGGATCTCTACGGCCGGGAGGTCGACAGTGATGGGAGGAACCGGGACGGGGCCGAGGTTCCCATCGATCGACGCGCTGGGCGGGGTGATGGTCACACCGCCGGAGCCGACATCGAGTCCCTCGCCGGGGACGAGCGTCACGCTCGGAGTGGTGGCATCGACGCCGCCGGCATCGATAGAGATGTTGGGGAATTCCACCGGGCCCAGGCTGCCAGACACGTCTGCGGCCGGGAGCTTCACGCCAACGTTGCCGGAGCCGACGGAGATCGTGGGCAGCCCGGCACCCGAGGTGGGGCTGGTGGTAACGGATGGGACGGTGGCCCCCGCGCCGCCGAGGTCGATCGCGACGGACGGCACCTCGACCGGGGAGTTCCCGGTGTTGATCGTAACGTTGGGGAGTGGCGCGCTCACGGTGGTCTCGGTCACCTCAACGCCCGGGAGGCCGGGACCAGAAGGCTCGGTCACCTTCACTGTCGGCAGGTCGACCTTCGTCGTCGTTGGCGCGACGGACACTTCGGGGAGGGGCAGGCCACCGCTCTCCGGGGCGACGGTCACAGACGGAGTAGTCACGGAGGCCGAGCCCCCGCTGACGTCAACAGTCGGGAGTTCCACGGAGCCGACGGGGCCAAGGTCCACCGTGGGAAGGGTCGTGCTCACGTCCACGCCGCCGACCACGTCGTTCACAACATCGACAACGCCGCCGAGGATCCCTCCTCCCGAGCCGCCACCGCCGAGGATCCCCTTGCCACCTTTCCCGCCGAGTAAGCCACCGGACGCGTTAGCGTCGGAAGCGCTGAGCATCGGCAGCGCAGCGACGACTGCCGCAGCGCCGATGAAAATAGCCAGGCGGGCAAAGTTCGCCATCGTGCTAGCCATGCTAGATCCGTGGATGTCGCGCTCAGGCATCCAGGACGGGGCGAGCAAGTAACAAATTAGTAACGACCGGCCCGAAATGAGCGGGGCTATCAGGGTTTTCCCCTACGGATCTGCATCACACTGTCCGTAGCTACCGGGTGCTGGTTGCTGGCCGACGTCCCGTGCGGGTTTCGCGGACAAGGTGGCGCGATGGCTGTGGGGCGCGGAGACTGCGGTCAGCCTGACGAGGGGCACCGGGTGGTCGAATTCCTGTTGCTGGCACTGCTTGGCGCGGGCGTTGGTGTCTTTGGGACCATCGTCGGGGCGGGTGGCGGGTTCGTGCTCGTGCCGATCCTGCTGGTGGTCTACAACGACCGCGACCCCCAGACGCTCACGGCAATGTCGCTGTTCGTGGTGATGATCAACGCAGCCTCGGGGAGCATCGCCTACGCCCGGCACGGGAGGATCGACTTTTTCAGTGGCGGCTGGTTCGCCGTGGCGACTCTGCCCGGGGCAGTGGCGGGAGTCCTGGTGGTAGGCTACGTTCCACGTAGACTATTCGATGGCATTTTCGCGACGCTGCTGGCGGTGGTGGGGCTGTACCTTCTCCTGCGATCGGGCTTCCAGGCGATCCGCGAGCCGATTACAGGGCGGGGGGTGGTCCAGCGGACGTTGCGGGACAACCAGGGGAACACGTTCGTCTACAGCTACCGGTTGTGGCAGGGCTTGGCGATCTCTGCCGGCATCGGGTTCATCTCCAGCCTGCTGGGGCTCGGTGGCGGGATCATCCATGTGCCCGTGATGATCGAGGTGCTCCACTTCCCGGTGCATATCGCCACCGCGACGAGCCAGTTCGTCCTCGGGTTGATGGCTGCGGAGGGGGTCTCGGTGCACTTCGCCACGGGCAACCTTGGCTGGAACTCGACCCTCGGCGAGGCGGTTGCGTTGAGCGTCGGCGCGGTGCCGGGGGCGCAGCTGGGGGCGAGAATCGCCCGGCGACTCCAGGGGACAGTCATCCTCAGGCTGCTCGCGGGCTCTTTGCTAATTGTGGCGGCGCGGCTGGCGCTGCTGGCCGCCGGGATTTAGGTTTATGTCTAGATGCCCGGAACGCGCCCAGTTTGTAGGATGACGCCCGGAACGATGTCGAATCGAGGGGTACTGAAGGTATGGAGCCTGGAGCCTCGGTGAAAGCACCGCCGACGCGCGGTGCGGGGGTGGTCCGTGTCATGGTGCTAACGCTGGTCGCGACAATGGCGATCGGTTGGAGTTCGGCCGCGATGGCGGCGAACGACCCGCCGGCGTGGTCCGAGCCAGGCGCAGCGGTAGCGCAGGAGGGGCCTCCGTTGGTGGAAGACGAGAAGGACGAGTCGCTCCAGATAACGCTGGCGGTGCTGGTGCTGGTGGGGCTGACCGCGATCGGGATCGGGGTTGGCGTCTACGGGTTGCGGGAGCAGTAGGGGCCTGAGACAAGCCCCAGAGAGCCTCGTATGATTGCCTGTTGGGGGTGTGATGCACTTCCCCTGCTTTTTGTGCCCTGCCGGAGCCGGCTGGGGCGTCTATTTCGAGGGTATACATGGAAGCATTCGAGTACCTCGCTCCGAGGTCACTGGCCGAGGCTTATGCGGCGATCGGCAACGGGAAGCGGACGGCAGTACTGGCCGGAGGGACGGACATCATCGTCCAGCTCCGGGAGGGGAGGAAGAGCGCCGAGCAGGTTGTCGATATCAAACACATCCCCGAGTTGATGGCACTTGAGTTCGAAGGCGACGGCACGCTGGTGATCGGCGCGGCCACGCCGTGCGGCCACATCTATCGCGACGCGGAGGTTGTACGGCGGCTGCCGGGCCTCATCGACGCCGCCTCGCTGATCGGCGGGATCCAGATCCAGAGCCGGGCGAGCCTGGGCGGGAATCTCTGCAACGCGAGCCCGGCGGCCGACTCGACCCCCGCGCTGATGGCACTCGGCGCCCGACTCGTAGTCGGCGGCCCGAACGGCACCCGCGAGCTGCCGGTGGAGGAGTTCTTCCGGGGTCCGGGCCAGAACGCGCTGGAGCCCGGCGAGCTGCTGCTGCAGGTCAGGATCCCTCCGCAGCCGGCGAACTCGGCTGTGTACTTCCATCGGTTCATCCCCCGGAACGAGATGGACATAGCGGTAGTGAACTGCGGGGCCCGGTTGGAACTGGACGGCGAGGGGAAGATCGCCGGGGCGCGTGTGGCGCTGGGCGCGGTGGCCCCAACACCAATCATGGTGCCCGAAGCCGCCGCTGTGCTCAT
>CAYPAZ010000031.1:0-13742 GCA_964408835.1 uncultured Anaerolineaceae bacterium | reverse complement strand
CCAGCACCGCCGTGTTGGCAGGCGCCGCGGCCAGCGCCCGCGCCACCGTGTCGAACACCGGCACACCATGGACATCCCGTCCCTCTCGTCCCGGGGTCACTCCCGCCACCACCTGGCCGCCGTAGTCCAGCGTATCGCGCGTCAGCGAAACAGCTTCTCGCCCTGTGATGCCAAGCACCACTATCCGCTTCCCCTCCTCTCCCAGGATGCTCATCGTGCAGCCGAGCCTACCAGCAAGCACATAACCCGCGAACTACCGCACGGAGATTGCGGCCCCCCCGCCCCTTCCCTCATACACGTGGAAGGCGGCGGCAGTTTCAGCCACCTGCTGTCTACTGATTCGTCTCCAACCTGTCGAAGCTTACAGGGAAGTCCCTCTCCGGAGGCGACCCACATGTGGCGCCGCATAGACCGTCTCGCGCTGCCGGCAAGCACCGTGAGCCCGCTTCTTCCATTCCCGTGGAACGCCCTCTTCCGCTGGGCGTTACTCGGGCTGTTCGCGTTCTACCTTCTCGGAAGCGGGATCGATTTCGGCTCCTTGCGGGTTCTCGGCGTGGCCGTAGCGCTCGTCGGCACCCAGGTGCTCACAACTCTCCTCTTCTTCTTCTATCGCCGCGGCGATGCCGGGATCTGGCGCGTTCAGGCCCTCGTACTCCCTCTGGATTGCCTCCTCCTCGCGTTGGCGGTGCTCCTTGATCCCGCGCGCCCCTCCGTGGCGCCGCTCCTGGCGGCCGCCATCGTCGTCGTGGCCTCCGTGGTCTTCCGGCCCCGCTACGTGCTCGGTCTCGCGGCATTCGCCGCCGCAGCCACCGCCGGTGCCCAGCTCCTCGAAGGTGGCCAGGCATGGTTCGCGTTCCTCACCTCCACTGTCATCCTCTCGACAGGTTATGTGGTCGCCCGCCGCTCCGGCTCCGAAGCGCGCCTGCGCCAGGACCTTCTCGATTCACACGCCCGCGAATGCGCCCAGTCTGAGTCTCTCCGTGCCGCTCTGCGCGATGCCCAGCTCAGCGAGGCGCGCTTTGCCGCCTTCTCCCAGCAGGCGCCCGTCATCCTGGCGCTGTTCGACCGCTCCGGTGAGCTGACCTTCGCCAGCCGGCGGCTTGCCGAAACCTTCGGCATCGCCGTGCCCGGCCGCCGCGCGACAGACCCCCGCTGGTCCGATGTGCTCACCGACGACGATCGGGCCCGGATTCGCTCCTGCACCGGTTCCGCGCTCGCCGGCGAGACAGCCACGCTCGATTTCACCATGCTCGACCCCGCCGGGAACGCCCACGCGCTCACGGGCTTCTTCTTCCCCATCGCCGATGGCGCCGGCGCCGTGATCCAGGACCTGACCCGCGAGCACGCCCTCCAGGCCCAGGTCGAGCGCGCTCAACAACTCGAGACCGTCGGCATCCTGGCCGGCGGCATCGCCCACGACTTCAACAATCTGCTCACCGCTATCCTCGGAAACCTTTACCTCGCCCGGCAACAGGTAGGCGCCGATTCCCAGGCCACCGCGCTCATCGCCGAGGCTATGCAAGCCGCCGAACGCGGCGCCGAGCTTGTCCGCAGCCTGCTCAACTACAGCAAGCCCGGCCTCGATGGCGCGGAGTTCATCCCCCTCGACCGCCTGATCGAAGAGACCGCCGCCCTCGCCCGCCGCGGCCTAACACCTCACGTCGAACTCGTGGTCGAGACGGGTCCCGAGCCGGGCTACGTCTTTGGCAACTTCTCCGCCCTTCAGCAGGTCCTCATGAACCTCCTTGTCAACGGGCGCGACGCGATGCCCGCCGGTGGCCGCCTCACCGTTGCCCGCACCTCCGTCCACCTCGCCACCCGCCACCGCTGGGGGACCATGGATATCGCCCCCGGCGACTACCACCTCCTCATCGTCGCGGATACCGGCTCCGGCATCGACCCCAATGTGATGCCCCACATTTTCGACCCATTTATGACCACCAAGGACAAGAGTAAAGGCACCGGGCTGGGACTCTCCACAGCCCAGGGGAGCGTTCGCGCCCATGGCGGTTGGCTCGATGCCATCTCCACCCCGGGCGTTGGCAGCACGTTCCGCGTGCTCCTTCCGGCCGCCCGCCCGGCAGTTCTCCCCCTCGAGGCCGACCTCGCCGCCTGAGCTACCGCAGCCCTCTGCCCCCATCAATGGTCACCACCGACCCCGTCACGTAGCTCGCTGCGTCGCTCGCCAGGTACACCGCCGCACCCGCGATCTCGCCCGGCGTCGCCACCCGCCCAAGAGGAATGTCCGCGAGCAACCGTTCGCCGTGGCGGCTGGCGAACAGGTCATCCACCAGGTCCGATTCCACCCACCCTGGGGCAATCGCGTTCACCCTCACTCCCCGGTCCGCCCACTCCAGCGCCATCACCCGCGTTAGCTGGTCCATCCCCGCCTTGGTTGCCCCGTAGACCCCCTGCCGGTCGAGCGCCAGCTGCCCGGCCATCGAACTGATATTGATGATCGCTCCTCCTCGCCCCGCCTCGAACCACCGCTTTGCCACCTCCACCGAGCAGAAGTACGTCCCCCGCAAATTGACGTCCACCACAGAATCCCACTCTTCCAGAGTCACGTGCTCCACCCGCTTGTAGTACGGGCTGATGCCCGCGTTGTTCACAAGCACGTCGATCGGCTGCAACGCCCAGGTCTCTGCGACGCACCGCCCGATATCCGTCACGTCGCTGTTGTCGCACCGCCTCGCGATAGCGTTCGGGCCCAGCGCGTTCGCAGCCTCGTGAAGTTGCGCTTCACCCCTCGCTGTGATCACCACCCGGGCGCCGTGGGCGATGAAACGCTCCGCTATCGCATACCCGATGCCTCGCGATCCGCCCGTAACCAGCGCCAGGCGCCCCTCCAGCGAAAACTCGTCCTCCCCGCTCACTTGTGGGCGGTCAGCCAGGCATCGATGTGTGAATTCGCCCTCGCCCCCAGTGCGATCGGGAACCCGTTGAACCCGTGCACCCCACCGGGGTAGACCGCCAGCTCCGCCTCGTTCCCTGCCCCTACCCACCGCATGTACATGAACAGCGAGTCATCCCGTAGCGGGTCCAGCGAACCCACCGTGAACAGTGCCGGTGGCATGTCCCGCAGGTCCGCGTAGAGCGGCGAAACATCGGGGCCCCGCCGGTCCACTCCCGGGGCAAGGAATTGTTCCACGAACCAGGACACAATCGGCGTCGAGAGCACAAGGTTGCGGTCCCCCCAATTCGCCACGCTCGGCGTCAGCCCGCAGTCGAACGCTCCGTAGACCAGGTTCGCCCCCTTCCAGCCGGTATACCCATGCCGGTCTCGCATCCGCAGCAAGGTCACCGCCGCGAGGTGTCCCCCCGCCGACTCCCCGCCGATGAACAGGTCCTCCGTGCCGAACTCCTCCTTCGCCTTCCCCAGCAGCCAAGCCGCCGCCGCTTCGCAATCGTCCGGCCCCGCCGGGTACGGGTTCTCGGGTGCCAGGCGGTAGTCGACGCTCACCACCGCCAGGTTGCAGTGCCGCGCGATCGCCCAGTTTCTCACGTCAGAGTGGTGCGCCCGTCCCAGCACCCATCCGCCTCCGTGGAGGTGAAGGTAGACGCCCTCTACCGTCGGCGGGGTGAACACCCGGAGCGTGAGGTCTCCGCCGGGGCCCGCGATCGTCCGGTTCCTCCCTTCTTCGAGCGTCACAACCGGACCGAAAAGCCCCTGGCCACTCTCCCGCGCGTCGCGCGTCACCTGTGGTGGCACCTGGTGCGTAGGCGGCACCGTTGCAAGCGCCTTCTCGAGCTGTTCGTTGAACGCCTTCGTCTCGTCGTCGATGGCTGCGGGGTCGAACACTGACGGGTCGATGCTTGGAGCTGTCACAGTCTTCCTCCGGGTCAGGCCTGGTGATTGTACGCGTCAAGCAACGCGCGGCAGCGGGCCTCAGTCAATCCACGGCTGTCGTCGTGCGTCAGGATATAGAACTGGTCCGCCTTGATGGCGCGGACCACCTTGCCCGCCACCTCCTCTGCCGGCATCGCCTGCGCGATGGCCTCCAGCACCTCCGGCGCCGGTCCACGCTCAGGTCCTCCAAGCGCATCGGGACGGTTCCTGCCCGCCTCCATGATCCGTGTCGCCACCCCGCCGGGGCACAGGACCGAGACCCCGACCCCCGTGCCCTCCACCTCTCCCCGTAGCTCCTCGGAGAGGCCGACCACCGCGAACTTCGTCGCCGTGTACACCCCCAGCCCCATGCCCGCCGGCTGCGGGAAGAGCCCTGCCACCGAAGCTGTGTTCACGATGTGCCCCTCGCCCTGCTCCTTCATTCCCGGCAGGAAAGCACGGACGCCATTCGCCACCCCGAACAGGTTCACGCTCACCAGCCACGACCAGTCCTCCGGCGTTGATTGGTCCAGCGGCTTCATCACCAGCACCCCGGCGTTGTTGCAGAGCACGTGGTATCCCCCTAACTCCGCCCGGACCCTTGCCGCAAGCCCCTCCACTGCTTTCGCCGAGGCAACGTCGCATCCCACGCCAATCGCCTTCCGGCCCTTCGCGCGTATCTCCTCGGCCACGCGTTCCGCGGCCGCCTGCTCGACATCCGCTACCGCCACATCCATCCCCTCATCCGCGAAGGCATGGCATAGCGCCCACCCGATACCGCTCCCACCGCCCGTCACTACCGCAACTCTCCCGGTCAGTTCCTTCATCAGTCCAGACCTCCGCCCCCTCATTGCCGGTCAACCGGCAGGGCGCTGGCCATTCTGCCACCAAACGAGCGGTTGGTGAACCGCTACTCCAGCAGCTCCGACATCGTCACCAGCTCGAACCCCGCTGCCCTCAGCCCCGTTACGATCGCCGGCAACGCTTCGAACGTGTTGTAGCCCCCGAGGTGAAAGATGACGATCGATCCGTTCCGAGTCTGGCTGAGCACGCGGTCAACCATCTGCGTGGCTGTCGGCCCGCCGTCCGCCTCCGGGCGCCAATCGCCGGAGTCGAAATCCCACATCACCGTGTACGCGTAGCCCAGCGAGCCGGCCACCTCAAGCACCTGCTGGTTGTAGGCGCCGAACGGCGGCCGGTACCAGGGCCGTGGCTCCAGCGCCTGGCGGGATGAGATCGCCGCCTCGGTATCCGTCAGCTCAGTCGCCATCTCCTCGGCCGTCAGGTCGCGAAAGTCGGGGTGGTGATAGCTGTGGTTCCCGAGCTCAAAGAGCCCCGGGTGGTCCGCCACGATCTGCAGCACCGCCGGGCCTTCGCTGGTCCGGTCGAGGATGGCCCCCGTGATGAAGATCGTTGCCTTCACGTCGTTCGCCACCATGAAGTTCATGATGTCCAGCGCCGGCTCAACCCTCCCGCCCATGTCGAACGTCAGCGCCACCCTTGCCCTTACCGCGGGCCCCCGGGAGATGATCGAGCTTGGTCCTGTTGGGAACGGCGTGGCCGTCGCGGCAGGCGCCGTCGCCGTTGGGGCCGCAGTCGGCGTGGCGGTCGGTTCGCTGGTCGGCGTAGCGGTAGGGAGCGAACTGGTAGCGGAAGGCGTCGCTGTGGGCGTGGGCCGGCGATCGCTGTTGTCGCTGCAGGCAACCGCCATCAGCGCCATAACAACCAGGCACGACCACCCGACCAGCCACCGCAGCGTCATCTCATGACTGTAGCGCTTCCGCGGCGACCGTCTAGTACTTCCGGTACTGATGCGGGCCGAAGTCCGCCTCGTAGTACGGCGCCACGTGCTCGCCCGGCCGGACCATCCGGTCGATAGCCTTCAACTCCTCCTCCGTGAACGTCACGTCCCGGGCCCCCAGGTTGTCGTCGAACTGCTCCATCGTGCGTGGCCCGATGATCGGGCTCGTCACGCCCGGCCGTTGTTCGACCCATGCCAGCGCCAGCTGCGAGACCGTGCAGCCCTTCTCCTTCGCCATCGCCTCCAGCGGCTCCACCACATCCCATATCCGGTCGCTGAACCGGCGACGGTAGACCGGGTTCGTTGTGTCCGCCCACCGCGACCCCTCCGGGAACTCCTCGCCTCGCCTGTACTTCCCTGTGAGCAGACCGCCTGCCAGTGGGCTCCACGGGATTAGCGCCACCCCGAACGTCTGAGCCGCCGGGATCAGTTCCCGCTCGATCCGGCGGTCCAGCAGGTGGTAGGGCGGTTGCTCGCAGATGAACCGGTTCGCGCCCAGCTCCTTCGCCACGAAGTACGCCTCCACCATTTGCCAGGCAGCGAACGTCGAGGTCCCGATGTAGCGCACCTTCCCCGCCCGGATCAGGTCGTCCAGCGCCCGCAGCGTCTCGTCGATGGGCGTGTCCGACCGCGGCCGGTGGATCTGGTAGAGGTCGATCCAGTCCGTCTGGAGCCGCCTCAAGCTCGCTTCGCACTGCTCGATAACGTGCCTCCGCGAAGAGCCGTAATCGTTCGGCCCGTCGCCCATCTGGCCGTGCACCTTGGTCGCCAGGACCACCTCGTTCCGCCTCCCGGAACGCTTCAACGCCTCACCCACAGCCTCCTCGCTCTTCCCGCGGTTGTAGACGTTCGCCGTATCGATGAAGTTGATCCCCTCGCCGATCGCCTTATCGATGATCGCTGCCGAGTCCTCCGGGTTCGTCTTTCCACCGAACATCATCGCCCCAAGGCAAAGGCTCGATACGCGGACCCCCGTGCGCCCTAGCTGCCGGTACTCCATGGTTCCCTCCGCTGTGCAGATGTAGCTCGACACCATACAGCCGCTCGCCAGCGCCTTCAGCTTCCGAACAATCGCTCCATCGGCAACGGCCCTTCATACTCGAGGCGCCCGATGTCCGCCGTCGCCTCGCTGAGCGCCACGCGAGCCACCGGCTGGGGTCGGCTGCAGTACGTGAACGCTGTCGCGCAGTAGTCGTCCACCCGCTCGAAAATCCCGCTCGCCAGCACTCCCGGGGCTGGATGCATCGCCCAGCCGGCCCCCGCCGCCGGGTGGCTATCCGCGAACGACTCGAACTCGGCCTCCTGGCCGTCGCGCCAGAACGCATGCCCGATCTGCTGGATCGTCACCCGCATCTCCTCGCGGAACACCAGCGGATCCGCGACGTGCCAGCGATAGAAGCTCACGAAGTCCGGCTGACCCCTTCGCTCCCGGCGGACGTCGAGCGGAACGCCCGCGTAAGGCGCCCAATGAGCACCCATCCCCCACGCCGACCCGACGTAGTCCTCCAGCCCCGTCCCGCAGATGGTGGGGTGGCCCCGGTCTCCGTCGCGAAACACCTTCATCTCCCCCTCGCCGTACCACCCTCCACCGTCCAGCACCCTGATGCCGACCACGCAGCCGAGGAATCGCCCCGGCCCCCGCAACCCCTCGGCGATGACGAAGTCCTCACCCATCGTCGTCGGATTCTCCCGCCTGAAAGCCGCGTGGAGGTACCCGGCGTCCGGCGGGAGTTGCTTCTCCAGCGTGTAGTCCACCTGGTAATACAGGTCCATGGGCCGCGACGCCCCATTCACGTACTCCACGCGCATCCCCTCCCTGAATGGCATCGGGAAGTAGCTGTTGAATCCCCGGCCCTCCTGGGCCGAGGTCAGCTGCGATGCGTAGGCCACCGGCCGGCCATGTGCCAACCCGAAGAAGTCCAGGTATGGCGCCGAAATCGAAGGCTCGCCCGCCCCGTCGTAAAACACCTCCATGAGCTGAGCTCGCATAACCTCCGGCGGCGCCGGCGGGAACGTCATCCAGATGTGCCTCACCGTCCCCGGTCCCGCGAGGTCCGCCAGGGTGACCCGCTCCCCTGGCGCCAACCGCCGGCTCGGTGAACCCTTCCTCCCACCGGCCGCGGTCCCGCCGGCGCCTCGCTCACCCGTCGGGTTTTCGAACGTCGCCGCCCTGCTATCCAGCCCTGGGTCGATCCGTGAGATATCCATCACGTCCTCCTCGTTCCCGAGTCCGGCTATACCTCGGGTCGGTCGAATCTATGGCGTCATAACGTCACGTTCATCGCCCCGAAACGGGCCGTACATCGCGGAGCGAGAAGGTTACCCCAGCACGACTGGGAGGTGCTATTTGGAAACCGAACTTCTCTGTCTCTACCGCGCTCGCGAACTCGCCGCTCCGCTGCCCCCGGCGGTCATTCATCGCATGGAGTGGGAGGCCGGCCGGGCGATTGGCCTGCCGGTGTCTGCTCCGCCCGGGGCGCTCCGGCCGGTGCGACGATGGCGCGCGTGGATTCAGCTCGCCCCGTGGGCGCGCAGCTGAACTCGCAACGTAACGGAAGGCTGCGGCTGGCTCGTCCTGGGCCAGTCGCAGCTTGACCGTAATCCCCCGAGCGTCACCTGCGCCGGGTGTAGTACCCGCCCGAAACGAGGCCCACCAGCACCACCACCAGGAGCACGATCAGAAACACTCGTGCCACGAACAGGCCCAGCCCGCCAAACAGCAGGATGAGCAATAGCAGCAGAATCAAGGCCCAGAGCATAGAGCCGACCTCCTTCGCCCTCCATCCGACACGAAAGGCTCCCGGGATCCTGCCCCGTCACCCCGCTCATCCGGGCAAACTTACCTTGCTGCAGGCTCGCGTTTCCCTATCAACCAGCCGGATTGTCAGCTTCCGCACCACCCGGCCCGGGGCGAACCCCGCTCCTCCGGCGCGCAGCGGCCAGGTACGCCCTCACTTCCTGCGTCGAACGCAGGACCACCACTCCCATCCCCGGCGGTGCATCCCGCAACGCTGCGCGTGTCCGTCGGTGATGCGGCCGCCAGTACCTCACTCCCCAGACCAGCATCGACTCACGGCTCATAAGCGTCTGGCGCCACGACTCGCGGTTCGTACCCCAGAGCAGTTCCCGCGTCCACGCCCGTCGCAGCGTCCGTTTCACCAGTCGCGGGTACACCACCCGGAAAGGCAACTTCAGCCAGATGACCGTGTCTGCCCTCCCGAACAACAGGTCCTTCGCACGGCCGTGGTAATTCCCGTCGAGCACCCAGCCCTCCGGGTGTGAGTCCATCCACGTCCTGATCTTCGCGAGGAACTCCTCCCGGCCCGGTTCCTCCCAGCCGGGGAGATGAAAGAGCGCATCCAGCTCGGCGACAGCCAACCCGAGCGCTTCCCCCAGTTCCCGCGCGAATGTCGACTTGCCCGACCCCGAAGGCCCATTGACGAGGATGAAGCGGCCCGGCTCGCTGTTCACAAGCCCCGAGTATCTCCGCGCGCTGATCCCCGGACAATCGAACCCCTCCGTCACGTTGCACCGCCCGAGCACCGGTACTCACTCTCCGTAACCCGTAACCCGCCACCCGTCCCCCGTGGTAGAGTCCCCTTGCCGGCCCCCGCCGGTACTCTCCAGCGAGGGCTACCGCGCTTGTACCAGGACCTGGCGATCTTCTCCGGACGCGCGCATCCCGACCTCGCCTCCGCGATCGCGGACCGCATCGGACGCCCGCTTGGCAAGGTCGATGTCTTCGAATTCTCCAACGAGAACATCTTTGTCCAGTACTGCGAAAACATCCGCCAGCGCGATGTCTACCTCATCCAGCCCTTCTCCCAGCCCGTCAACACCTCAATCCTCGAACTCATGATCATGATCGACGCGGCGAAGCGCGCCTCCGCCGGGCGCATCACCGCGGTCGTTCCTTACTACGGCTATGGCCGGAGCGATAAGAAGGATCAGCCCCGCGTCCCCATCACCGCCCGCCTCGTCGCCAACATGATCGAAGTCGCCGGGGCCGACCGCGTCCTTACGATGAATCTCCACGCCGGCCAGATCCAGGGCTTCTTCAACATCCCACTCGACGAACTTAACGCCCTCTACCCCGTTAGCAACTACTTCAAGACCAAGGACCTGCGGGACTTCGTCGTCGTCGCTACCGATGTCGGCGATGAGAAACGTGCCCGGGACATGGCTGCCCGCCTCGATCTGCCCCTCGCCATCATCGACAAGCGCCGCATCGGCAACACCGGGCGAGCAGAGGCCATGTACGTCATCGGCGAAGTCGAGGATAAGAACGTCCTCATCCTTGACGATGAGATCGATAGTGCCGGGACAATGGTGGAGGCGGCCCGCATCGTGCGGGAGAAGGGCAGCAAGGAGATCATCGTCGCCGGCTACCACGCGATCCTCAGCGGCCCCGCCATCGAGCGACTCGCCTCCGTCGATATCCGCGAGATCGTCGTCACCGATAGCGTCCCCGTACCGGAGGAGAAGCGGCTCCCCAACATGACCGTCATCCCCGTGGCACCGCTCCTCGGCGATGCCATCGCCCGGATCCACTCCGGTCAGAGCGTGGGAGCCCTGTTCCAATAGCTCCACCGGCGCTCAGGCCGAAGTCTCCTCCGCCGCTGCGGGGGGCGGCTCGACCGTCAAAGTCGGGATGAGGCGCCCGAGCCACCGCGGCATCCACCAGTTCCCGTCCCCCAGGAGCTCCATGGTCGCCGGGACCAGCAACAACCGGACCACTGTCGCGTCGATGAAGATCGCCGTCGCCAGCCCGAAGCCCAGGAGCTTGATCGCCCGGTCGTCTCCGAGCACAAAGCTGCCGAACACGCAGATCATGATTGCCGCCGCCGCGGTTATGACCCTGGCAGTCACGGCCAGGCCGTCGGCAACGGCCGTTGCATTGTCTCCGGTTCGGTCGTACTCCTCCTTCATGCGCGAAAGCAGGAAGACCTCGTAGTCCATCGAGAGCCCGAACACGATCGCGAACAGCATCATCGGCGCCCACGCCTCGATCGGGCCTTCCTTGCCGAGGCCGATGAACTCGGCGCCCCAGCCCCACTGGAACACCATCACCATCACGCCAAAAGCGGCGCCGATGGAGAGGAGGTTCATGACCACCGCCTTCAATGGCACCAGCACGCTCCGGAACACCGCCAGCAACAGGACGAACGAGAGCGCCAGCACCGCCGCGAAGAACACCGGTAACCGGCTCGCCGTGTAATCCGAAAAGTCCGTCGCCCCGGCCGTCAGCCCCGTCACCCGCACCTCCGTGTTCGCGCCATTCGGCCCGCCGGGGATGACCTCCTCGCGCAACAGGTGGACGAGGTCGGTTGTCGCCTTGTCCTGCGGAGCAGTGGTCGGGAAGACTGTCAGCAGCGCCACTGAAGACTCCGGGTTGATGACCCAGGATCCCACCCCGATGACCCCCGCAGTCCCCGCGATCCGCCCCGCGAGACCTTCCAGCGCAGCCGGGTCAAGCGTGCTGTTCGCGTTGGCCACGATGACGAGTGGGCCGTTGAACCCGGGTCCGAACCCGTCCGCCAGGATGTCGTACGCCCGGCGGCTCGTGTCGCTCTCCGGCCGGTTGCCCGCGTCCCCGAACCCCAGCCGCATGCTGAACACCGGCACGGTGAGCAGAATCAGCAGCCCCCCGCTCAGCACGAATGCCGGCCATGGCCGCCGCTGGATCAGTCGGCTCCACCGGTACCACGCTGACTCGCGCGTGTCGCCTTCCGCCCGCCGCCGGTGTGGCAGTCCGAACCTGTCGATCCGGTGGCCAACAAACCCGAGGAACGCCGGCAGCAGCGTCACCGAAGCAAGCATCACCATCAACACTGTCACCGAACAGGCAATGGCCACCGCCCGGATCGCGTCCAGGTTCATCAGAAACATGCCAAGCAGCGCGATGACAACTGTCACCCCGGCGAACACCACCGCTCGCCCCGCTGTGTTCAGCGCCCGGACCGTGGCGCCCTCGGGGTCGAGCCCCTCGCGCAGCCCCTGCCGGTACCGCGTGACGATGAACAGCGCGTAGTCGATCCCAACGCCGATGCCGATCATCGCCGCGGCCTGCGTGGTGAAGTCGGGTGCATTCACGAACCGCGTCATGAGGCCGATCAGCGCTACCCCGGCGCCCACCCCGAACAGTGCCGTGACGATGGGCAGGCCCATCGCCAGCAGCGACCCGAACGCCACCAGCAGGATGATCACCGCCGCGATCAGCCCGATGACCTCCGCCGCCGGTTCGTAAGGCTCCACGAAGATGTCGCCACCGAACTCAAGCGTGAGCCCCGCCATTTCCACTTCCGCGGCGAGCTCCTTTACCTGCTCACCCGCATCGAGGAACGCTTCCCACGTCCGGTCTGACAGGTTGATCTCCGCGTAGGCGATCGTCCCATCGGCCGCGACCTGGTAGGCATTCCCCGGGGCGTAAGGACTGCTGATGCTCGCTCCCGGCACCTCCGCCTCGATGCGCGAGAACAGGGCCTCCATGCGAGCGCGGATGGCCGGGTCGGCTACGCCCTGCTCCGCTTCAAACACGATCGACGTACTGCCCTGGGTGCCGGTGCGCTCGGAGAAGCCTCCGCGCTCCAGGACGTCCAGGGCCTGCTGGCTCTCCGAACCCGCCAGCTTGAACTCTGTCTTGAACACCCCGCCGAAGTTGGCCATGAGCACGAACAGGCCGGCGAGCAAGATCACCCAGGCGGCGACCACCAGGCCCCGATGGCGAAACGAGATCCGGGCAAGAGATTCCATAGGGCTGCCTCCTCAGGCGTGGGGTGAACGAACATCGCCTTGCGGCATTGGTGGCAAGTATCGTCAGCAGCTCCTGACGACGGTGTGGCAGCAGCGTGAAGCTGTCAAAGAGAACTGCGGACACCGGTGTGTCAGCAGCACCGTCATCAGCCCACCATGCGCTGCATCACTCGACTTCCCGGAGAATGCGCTCGATCTCCATCGCCCGCTGACGCACTTCCGCCAGCTCGGCGAGCACGGTCTTCAGGCCATCGGCCGATTGCTGCTGAGCCTCCGTTGCCGACTTCGCCAGCTCCCGGTACGCCTCCTCCCGCGCGACCGACATCCGCGCCCTGAACGTCGCGAACACCTGCCAGATGATCACGCACGCGGTCCCCGCCACAGCGAAGAAGAAGCCCACGATCATCGTCGTCAGCGCCCACGGGAACCCGTCCTGGGCGTCGCTCTGGAGGAAGATTGGGATGAGTTCCAGCTCCATCTAGCTATCTCCTGTGCCGCCTGCGTCCGCAGGCCGGGGTTCGATTGTCCTGGCCGCCCGTGCGACTGCCGCGGGCGAAAGTTCGAAGAAGAACGGTGCAGCCTCGAAGTACTTCATGGCCTTGCCATCGGGAGAGAGCTCCAGCGACCCCGTCACCAGGCCCGCCGCCTCCAGCTTCTGGAGGTGCATGTGGACCAGTGGCCGGCTCAGTCCCACTTCCCGCGCCAGCTGGCTCACGTACTGCCTCCCTTCCACCAGCAGCGCGACAATCCGCAAGCGGTGAGGGTTGGCCAGCGCCCCGAGCGCTGCCAGCAGCTCGTCGCCGCTGGGGTTGGACCATGCTCGTTCTTCTCCTGCTGTCATGTGTAAGAAAAGTCTGACAGGTGGCAAACACACCGTCAACGTCCCGGGACCACGTGTGGGTTTGCAGAGTCGGTAGGGAATTCCTACACTGGTGGTATGAGAGTCACGGTCTCCGAAAAGGGCCAAGTCACCATCCCCAAGAAGCTCCGCGATAGCCTCGGCATCGAGCCAGGCCAGGAGCTCGATTTCCACGAGGAGGATGGCAAGCTCGTGGCCCGTAAGGCCGGCCAGGAGGACTACCTCGAGCGGGTCCGAACGATTGCAGGCACGCTCAAGCTTGAGGCCGGCGTGGATGAGTTCATCGAGGACATCAGGGGTTCGGTGGATCTGCCGTGATTACAGCCGTCGACACGAATGTCGTCCTGGACGTTCTCGCTGCCGGTAGTCCATTTGCGGCAGGCTCCGCGTTGGAGCTGGCCCGGGCGAGGACATCGGGGACGATGATCGCCTCGGACCCGGTCTGGGCGGAACTGGCAGCGGCGTTCCCGGATGTGAGGAAGGATCAGGGTGATGGCAGA
>CAYPAZ010000030.1:0-13852 GCA_964408835.1 uncultured Anaerolineaceae bacterium | reverse complement strand
CCGCGCAGTTCCGCCGCAAGTTGGCCGAGCGTGGATGGCTCACCCTCGGCTGGCCAGAGCAGTTCGGCGGCGCTGGCGCCACCTACATGACCCAGACCGTCTACATGGAGGAGATGTCCTCCGCCGGCGCCCCCGGCGCCTATGACCAGGGCGTCTGGCTTGCCGGCCCCGCACTCATGATGCACGGCACGCCCGAACAGCAGGATCGCTGGCTTCCACCCATGCGCACGGGCACCTCGCGCTGGTGCCAGCTCTTCTCCGAGCCCGGCGCCGGCAGCGACCTCGCCTCCCTGCAGACCCGCGCCGTCCGCGATGGGGACGAGTACGTCGTGAACGGCCAGAAGATCTGGACCAGCGGCGCGGAGTCTGCCGAGTGGGGCATCCTCCTCGCCCGCACCGACCCGGAGGCGCCGAAGCACCGTGGGATCAGCTACTTCATCATGGATATGACCCTTCCCGGCATTTCCATCCGGCCGCTCGTGAACATGATGGGCAGCGCCCACTTCTGCGAAGTCTTCTTCGAAGATGTCCGTGTCCCGGCCGATTGCCTCATCGGCGAAGAGAACCGCGGCTGGTATATCGCCACCACGACGCTCGACCAGGAACGCAGCTCAATCAACCGGGTGGTGATGACCCGGAGCACGCTCTACGCGCTGGTCGATTGGGTGAAGAGCCAGCCCGGCCTCCGTGAACGCACAGAGATCCGCCACGAGCTCGCCGAGCGGGCTATGGAATTCGAGATCGGGCGTTGGCTCTGCTACCGCGTCGCCGAAATGCAAAGCCAGGGAGTCGTCCCCAACTATGAAGCCTCCATCTCCAAGGTCTTCGGCACCGAACTCCAGCGTCAGATGGGCGTCACCGGCATGCGCATCCTCGGCATGGGCGGACAGCTCGAACCCGGTACGGACTATGCGCCCCTGCAGGGGCGCATCGAGCGCTGGGCCCTCGCCGCGCCCAGCTACACCATCGCGGGCGGCACCAGCGAAGTGAACCGCAACATCATCGCCACCCGGGGACTTGGGCTCCCGCGCGCCTGAGAGAGAAACCGCGCCGCGACTCGAAGTCCGGGCGTCCACGGTGTCCGGGCGGCGCATCGTCCGCCCCCTCGCGCCTTCCGGCACCCTCTCCCCCTCCGCCCTAAGTCCTACTCAGCGCTGGCGCATCCGCCCGATGGGAATCTGCCGCGGCCGCCCGACAATTGAGCTATGGTCCTCGACGCCGTCTCCCACCTCCAGGCCGCCTGCCGCCACGCCGGGCGCTGCAATCCATCCCTGGCCTTCGTCCCCGGATCCTACTGGACCACGCATCGCGCCCGCGCTGCCGTAGCCGCCGCCCTTTACGCATATCACGACAAAGGCGGCCGCCTGGCGCTCCAGCAGGCCATCCTGAGCTCCGGAGCACCCCACACACCTTCGGCCGTCCCCGAGCGCGCCCCGAGTGGCTCGCCCGTCGTCATCCGCCGGGCCACCTGCTGCGACGTCGAAGCAGTCTCCGACGTCCTTCGTGCTTCCGGCCTCATGCCGTGGTTCGTCCAGGAGTTCATCCAGGGCTTCGTCGTCGCCGAGCAGGATGGCGAGATCGTGGGCTGCGCCGGTCTCGAGCCCTACGAAACCGCCGGCATGATTCGCAGCGTGGCGGTGCTTCCTTCAATGGCCGGCCGCGGTCTCGGCAAGCTCCTGATCGAAGCCGTCATTGCGGATGCCCGGGCCTCCGGCCTCCTCGACCTCTACCTCTTCACCGCCGATGCGCACCCGTTCTGGTCTCACCTTGGCTTCATCGACGTCCCGTTTGAGCGCTGGGACCCTTCCACACGTTCCGCATGGCAGGTGAACTTCGTGAGCGACCACCCGGAGTTCTTCGCGAGCTTGAGCATGCACGCCATGTGGCTCCCCCTGGTCGGCAACGCCGAACCCCCTCAGCCCTGACCCCTGGCCCTCTCACGCTATTCGAATAGCCAGCGTCGTCGCCTGGCCGCCTCCCTGTATTTGAGCCCGAACCTGTGCACCGCAGCCTCCCGAATGTGAGCCAGCGCTTCTTCCACCGAATCCGTCACGATGAGCCTGTCGAGGTCCTCCGGGTCGATCGCCCCGGCCCGCGACAGGGTCCCTGTCATGAAGTCCAGCAGCGGCGCCCAGTACTCCACCCCCATCAGGATGCACGGGAAGTCCCGGATCTTCCGCGTCTGAATGAGCGTCAGTACCTCGAACACCTCGTCCAGCGTCCCGAACCCCCCCGGCATTCCGACAAACGCGTAGGAGTACTTCACCAGCATCACCTTGCGGACGAAGAAGTACCGGAACTCCAGGAACGTGTCGAGGTAGTCGTTCGGCAGCTGCTCCATAGGCAGCCGGATGTTGCACCCAACCGAACGCCCCCCAGCCTCCCGCGCACCCCGGTTCGCCGCCTCCATCACTCCCGGGCCCCCGCCGGTCATCGTCGTCAGTCCTTCGCGGGCGATGCCCGCTCCCAGCTCTCGCGCGAGCTGGTAGTAGGGGTGCTCCTCGGTGAACCTCGCGGAACCCAGCACCGTCACGCAGGGTCCAACGAAATGGAACGTCCGGAACCCCCGGAACACCTCCCAGCTGATCCGGAACAATCGCGCCAGCTCCCATCCTCGCGCCTGCGGCCCTTCCAGGAACTGGCGTTCTTCGCGTGGTGCCGGGCCCTTTCCCCACTCCGTACGCGAGGGCGCCGCTCGTTCGGGGCCGGGAAGCTGGGTCATGTGAGTACTCCTCCGTTGGCGCTGGCAGGCCAGCATGATCGGCCCCGTTGGCAGCGTCAATTCGGCTCGCACGTCCACGGTTGACGAGCCCATCTCTGCCTGTCAGACTGTGCAAAAGGACTTAGTGTCACTGTGACACTAAGTCAGAACCGCCACTCGGACGAGTCCGCTCGCCGGAAAGGTAAGACCACGATGGCAGCCACCTCCACTCGCAATCCAGTAGCCCCGGACGACCTCCTGGCGTTGTACTCCGATCCGGATACCTGCCCGGCCGATGCCCTCAAGCCGGTCCCGCTGGTCGAAGAGCAGGCCTTCATCGCCTGGCAGCAGGACATCCCCAGGGAGTACCTCGCTCTCGAGCCCGCCGAGCTGGATCGCCGCATCCGGGAAGCCCGCGCCTACCTCGGCGAAAGCCTCGTCATCCTTGGCCATCACTACCAGCGCGACGAAGTCATCCAGTACGCCGACTTCACCGGCGATAGCTTCAAGCTGGCCCGCCACGCCGCCGCCCAGGAACGCGCCGAGTACGTGGTCTTCTGTGGCGTCCACTTCATGGCTGAATCCGCCGACATCCTCACCCCGGAACACGTCCGCGTGATGCTCCCAAATATGGCAGCGGGCTGCTCCATGGCCGACATGGCCGACCCAGACGATGTCTACGCCGCCTGGGACGAAATCCACGAGATGCTTGGCGAATCCGCCAGGGTCATCCCCATCACGTACATGAACAGCGCCGCCAGCCTGAAGTCGTTCGTCGGCGAGCGCGAAGGCATCGTCTGCACGTCCAGCAACGCCTCGAAGACGTTCGACTACGCGTTCGAGCGCGGGGACAAGATCCTGTTCTTCCCCGACCAGCACCTCGGCCGCAACACCGGCTACTCCATGGGCATTCCGCTGGACCAGATGGTGCTCTGGAACTGGCGCATGCCCAATGGCGGCCTCACTCCCGAGCAGTTGGAACGCGCGAAAGTCATCCTCTGGCAGGGCCACTGCAGCACTCATCAGCGCTTCAGCGTCGACCAGATCGAGAAGGCCCGCGCCGACCACCCGGGTGTTCGCGTCATCGTCCACCCGGAGTGCCGCTGGGAAGTCGTCCAGGCGGCCGACGAGAGTGGCTCCACCGAGCGCATCATCAAGGCCATCGCCGAATCTCCCGCGGGCACGACCTGGGCGGTTGGCACCGAGATCAACCTCGTGAACCGGCTCGCGCAGGAATACCCTGACAAGACGGTCTTCTGCCTCGACCCTGTCGTCTGCCCTTGCAGCACGA
This sequence comes from uncultured Anaerolineaceae bacterium, assembly GCA_964408835.1. GTDB lineage: Bacteria > Chloroflexota > Dehalococcoidia > Tepidiformales > Tepidiformaceae > CAYPAZ01. The sequence continues at coordinate 9,860 of CAYPAZ010000030.1, read as the reverse complement.
TGTATCGCATCCACCCGGCCTACGTAGCGTGGGTACTGGAAGGTCTGGTCGCGGGGGTCGTCGTGAACGAGATCCGCGTCGACGATGACACCAGGCACTGGTCCCTGGTCGCGCTCGAGCGGATGCTGGCGCTTCCCTAGCTCCCCACTCCTTGCAAGGCTCCGCCGCGGAGTCCAGCATGGCCCTATGGACCGCAACCCGAACGGCAGCGAATCCGGGCAAGAGCCCCACGAACACGAGCGCGAGCTGAGCGAAGAAGAACTCGACGAGGCTCTCGACGATTCTTTCCCCGCCAGTGATCCGCCATCCATCAGCCCCGTCACTCGAGTCGGCAGCCCCAGGAACGACGCAGAGCACGATCACGACGAAGAGCCCGACGGGGATCAGTGAAGTACCGCGCTCTCGCCTTCGACCTCGATGGCACGCTCCTGAACGCCGACGAAGGCCTCAGCGAGCGTACTGCCCGCGCACTCGCTCGCGCGAAGGACGCCGGCTACACGCTGATCATTGCCTCCGCCCGCTGGTATCAGTTAGCGGAGCGGGTGGCCCGCGAGGTCGGGACTGATGCGCCCATCGTGGCCTGCTCGGGGGCCCACGTCCGTCGCCCCACCGATGGCCACGACCTGCTGGACCTTCGCCTGCCCGAGCGCTTCGCCCGGCACCTCTTCGAGATCTGCAACCAGCACCGATGCATCGCCACCCTCGCCGTCGACGAGCGGGTGGTCGTCAAGCTCGAGATGGACGGGGTATCCCCGCCCCGCAACACGCCGGAAATGACGTTCGTCCCACAACTCGACCCCGAGACGGTCGGCCGGCCCCGGATCGCCCTCGTCCAGGGCACCGAAGTCAACGCCCTCATCGAAGCCGACCTCATCGGGGAGTGGGGCGATGAAGTGCGGTTCGTTGAGTCCATCTCCAGCCGCGGCAAGCGGATGCTCACGCTCACAGCGCGCGGCGCCGATAAGGGCGTCGCGCTCGCTGTGGCCTGCGGGGATCTCAACATCTCACCGGACCAGGTCGTGGCCTTCGGCGATGCCGAGAACGACATCGAAATGTTCCGCGTCACCGGCGCCTCGTTCGCGATGGGCCAGGCCAGCGACCATGTGAAGCAGCACGCCACCGCCGTCACCGCTCCCAACGCCGAAGACGGGGTCGCTGTCGCCCTCGAACGCCTGCTAGACCTCGGCGAAGCCGCGTTCGCCTAGCTCCCACCTGCCACTGCCGGCTGCCCCTCCATCACCATCCCTGGCACCGACCGTAGCCCCCTCGCCTCGAGTCGTAGCGACTCCATGGCGTGGTACAGCTCGCGTGTCGCGTTCGGGACTTCGGTTCCAACCGGGAACCGGATCGGCTCGCCGATCATCGCGGTCACGGGCCCAGGCGTGATCTCCTTCGATCCCTTGGGTCGGATCTCCCGCAGCCCGTCCAGGTACATCGGAACCACGGGCACATCGCACTCTAGCGCCAGGATCGCGACACCGTGCCGGAAATGGGCCACCTTCCCGGTTGTGGACCTCGTTCCCTCCGGGAAGATCATCACGTTCCAGCCATGGCCCAGCAGCCACTTCGCATAGTCGAGCGTCGACCTGCCGCCTCCCCGCTTGATGGGGAAGCAGTTGAGCGCGAGGGAGTTCCACCACGGCTGCTTCGTCATCCCCTTGCGACCCTTGATGAACCACCGGTCCGCTGCACTCCCGAAAGCCAGCCGCCAACGCACCCGCTCCGGCAGCGCCTCGATGACGACCAGGCTATCGAGATGGCTGCTGTGATTCGCGATGTAGATGGCCGGGCCCTTCACCCCTTCCAGGTGCTTGCGACCCTCCACCCGGAACGGCTTGCAGGCCGGCCGCGTGTGACGCGTCACGCTGTGCCATCGCAGCGCCCGCCGCGCCACCTGCGCCGGCCATCGGATCTGCCACCGGTGCGGCCCGACCGTCTCCGTCGTCTGCCCCAGCAACCGCACGAAAAGGTCCAGATCGATTGCGGGGAAGATGAGGTGCTTCGTCCCGGCCACGCTGCTCTGGGCAACTCCCATCAGATGCGCAGCTGCGTTGTCGGGAGCCTCGATGATGCTGAAGAAGTCGTACTCTCCCAGTAGGCCCATCTGCTCGACGACTTTGCCATCCATCGAGGCGACCAGTTGCCGCGCCTCCAGCATTGCTGCCGGATTCGACCGGACCCGGTGAGCGGACTCCGGCGATAGCTTCGAGAGCACGATGTAGCGGCCCACGCTCAGCCCTTCCCGGAAAGCATCTCGGTGAACGTATCCACCGCCAGCGCTGGCAGCGTCGTGATGTGTACGGTCCCCCGCGATCCCAACTCCACGGATATCCGTGCGATTACCTCATTGCTCGGCGCCTCGACCACGTTGACGAAGTCGTACCCCCCGAGCACCGCGTACTGGCTCACGACTCGCCCGCCCATCGTTTCGATTTCCTTGTTCACTTCCTTGAGCCGCTCAGGCCGCTCCTTGAGTGTCTTCCTCCCCTCGTCGGTCAGGGTACTGAGCAGGATGTAGGTGGCCATGCGATCCCTCCCGGCCCTTGGTGCGCGGGATCCTAGCAGAACCAGGGAGGGACCGTGGTTCACCCGCGCCCTCACCATGGAGGGCTGCTAGCCCAGGCCGGTGCAGTGGGCCGTCACCACGGGCCGCCCTGGAGTACACTCCCGCGCATGAAAGCCGCCACCTGGACCGCGAACGGCACCCTTGAGGTCGCCGAACGCCCCGACCCCGAGCCAAGACCCGGCTGGGTACGCGTCCGGGTCGCCTCGGTCGGGATCTGCGGGACCGACCTCCACTTCTTCCGAGGCGCCTTCGGGTCGCCCAGCGGGCTCCTCCCTGGCCACGAGCCGGGCGGCACTATCGACGCTGTAGGCGAGGGCGTCGAACTGGAGGTGGGGACCCCGGTGGCAGTCGAGCCGCTCGTTTCCTGCGGCGACTGCTACCACTGCCTCGGCGGCAGCTACAACCGCTGCCCCAAACGCATGCTCCTCGGTGTCTCCGGGCGAGGGGCGATGGCCGAGTTCATGACCGCGCCCGCCCGATGCGTGTATCCGCTCCCGTCGTCGCTCGACCCCGGCGATGGCGCCCTCGCCGAACCTATCGCCGTCTGCGTGCGTGGCCTCCGGCTCGGAGGCATCCGCCAGGGGGACCGCGTGGTCGTCCTGGGTGCCGGGACCATCGGGCTGGTCTCCCTGCTACTCGCCCGCGCGGCCGGGGCCGAAGTGGCCATCACCGCCCGCCGGCCTGCACAACAGGAGATGGCGCGCCAACTCGGCGCAGCCGAAATCTTCGAAGACAGCGAGTCTGCCAGGACCGCGCTCTCGGACTGGCAAGCAGACTCTGTAGTCGAAACAGTAGGGGGGACGGCGCCCACCCTCGCCGACGCCACGGCTATCGTTCGGCCCGGCGGCACCGTCGTCATGCTTGGGGTGTTCGAAGGCGCTACCACCATCCCCGCACTCGATTTCTCCCAGAAGGAAGTCACCCTCGTCGGCTCGAATTGCTACGGCCGCGCCGGCGTCGAAACCGATTTCGGCCTCGCCGTGCGGATGCTCGACCGGCACATCGACGCGCTGCGACCCATGGTCACCCACCGCTTCCCACTCGACGAAGTGAACGAGGCCTTCCGCACCGCCGCCGACAAATCCACTGGCTCGATTAAGGTACAGGTCGTGCCCTGACGTTTGGTCCCTGGAGCGCCCTCAGGCGGCCCAGGCGTCGGCAAGCGTCTTCGGCGGCGCGTCGTGCAGGTCGAAGCTGGCTGCCAACAGCAGATCGTCCAGCGTCGTGGTCCGGTCGGTGCAGGCCGCCGCCCCATGCCGGATGAGGATGTTCACATCACCGCCTGCCGTTCGATGCAGTCCCTCCAGCCGCGCGTGCACACGCCCCACGAGACTTTCCGCCCCGTCCAGCCCGGTATTCGAGAGCAGCACCACGAAGACGCGGCCCTCCATGCGAGCCACGGTGTCCTCCGCGCGCGTGACTCCCTTGAGGATTGAAGTGGCCAGGGCGAGCACAGCGGGCGTAAGCGCCTTGTTCGGCCGCGTCGTGTCGATGATTTCGAACATCGCCAGTGCGAACACTTCCCGGCGGCGGCGATATCGCGCCCAGCAGCGCGACCACGCACCCTCGAGCTGGCGCCTATTCCCGAAGCCCGTCTCCCAGTCCTCGTGGACCCCGCGGCTCTCGGCGAATGCCACCCGGCGGTTCAACCCCTCCACCTCTGACCGCGTCGCTCCGAGGTCTGCCCGGAGCGTGATGATGACCCAGGCGGCCCACGCGCCTCCAGCGGCGGCTACCCCGAGCGCCGTCCAGCCTCCTACAGTCGCAGCTGCCGCGGCGGCCACGGCGATGCTCGCCACCGCCACGTACTCGGCGCGCCGGATCAAGAGTGCCCAAAGGTCGCCGACGATGTCTCTCCCCATTCGCATACCATCAGGTACGGCTGATTGGACCGCGGAGGCAAGGGCTGGCGAGGTCTCAACCCCGAGGTTGCTTCATCCCCCGCCACAGCCATGAGGCGCCCTCCCGCCGGCGTTCATCCTCCACGGCCTCGATGTGCGCTCTCGCACGTCCCAGGGCTTGCAGAAGCTGCTCGCGTTCCCGCCGCAGGTCCTCCAGGTTGTCGCGCAGCGCGGCGATGAGAAGGTCGACCTCCGTAACCCCGGCGCGCGCACGGTCGCGCAGCTCTGCAACCTCGTGCAGGAGGTCGGTCCGTTCCGGATGGAGGACGACGGGTTGCATTTCTCAGGCGCCCTCACCGTGAGCTGTCCGGGCGGGCTTCATCGGCCGTTCCGGCAGCGCGAGTGGCGCTTCCACCACCGGTAGCTCCCGGGTCACGCGCAGGTCTTCGAGGTTCGCGTGCAACGCCCCGATGACCTGCTCGAGCGTCTCCATACGGCCCCGCAACCATGCCTCGTCGCGCTGGACGGCCCCGAGCCGATCGCGGACGGTGTCCAGTTCGTCCTGTTGTTCAGACATCTGGCGCTCGAGCTCCGCTATCTGGTCTGCGGCGGCCGTCAGCGCGCGAACGAGCACCGGACCGGGTAGCGCGGCGGCCGCCGCGGGGTTCGCCTGGACCTCCGCAAGGTCCAGCTCCAGCATCCCGTCCTGTGCCGCCGATAGCTCTTCGATGGCGGTCCGCAGGTCCTGCACCTCGGTGCGCACCTGCCGGACATAACGCTCCGCGCGGCTATCGGCGCCCGTCGCCTGGCCTCGCGGTCGGGGTTGAAGCAGTGGCTCGGACGGGGTGTTCCCGTCGGGCCGAGGGGAGGGAGTCGGGGCCGGAGTGGCCGGTGCTTCCATGGGGAGGGCCTCATCGTCCCGCTTCACGAGCGGTTGGTCACAGAATTCGGCCAGCCTGCGTTCCATCGCATCGGATGGGCGCTCGGTACCGCCGCGGAAGCGGATTCGCACGTGTCCTCCCCGTGGACCGTTTCGGCGATTCTACGTGGGCCAGGAGGTCTCCCGCTACCTTCCGTGCCTTTTCAACTTCGACCGTCCACCCTCGTCCCTGAATCCCTCGCCACGGCGTTGTTCGTGGCGCCACCAAACGTTCTTCCGCGCCCCGTCCCCGTCCTCACCGTCCGCGACTCAGGACATTCGTTTCGCCAGCGCGAGCCTGACCAGGCGAACGAAGGTGCCCCGTTCTGGCAGTGAGAGCGCCTTCGAACGCCCTGATCAAGTAGCGGCTCAGACAGTCAGGGCGGAACTCGCTTTCGATGCTGGCATCGGCCGGGTCACTGCTATACTTTCGGCACACGCGGGAGGTGCAGGGACTCATGGCGATCGTCCAGACAGACCTGGCGGGACTGAAGCTGCACGGGCGCGGCAAGGTCCGTGACATCTACGACCTGGGCGACCACTATCTGATCGTGGCGAGTGACCGTCTGTCTGCCTTCGACGTGGTCCTGCCCACGCCGATCCCGAACAAGGGCAAAGCGCTGACGCAGCTGTCGGAGTTCTGGTTCGGCCACCTGAAGGACGTGGTGCCCAGCCACCTGGTCTCGACCCGCCTGGCGGACTTCCCGCCCGAGGTCCAGCGGCATCGCGAGCAGTTGCAGGGCCGCTCGATGCTCGTGCGCAAGGCGACGGTGTTTCCGGTGGAGTGCGTGGTCCGCGGCTACCTCGCCGGGTCCGGCCTCAAGGACTACCAGACGTCCGGTGCCGTCTGCGGCATCGCGCTGCCGTCGGGGCTGCGGGAGTCAGACAGGCTGCCCGAGCCGATCTTCACCCCCGCGACGAAGGCGGAGGTCGGTCTGCACGATGAAAACATCGCGGAGGCGGAGGCCGGCCGCCGGATCGGCGCCGACACGATCCAGCGCCTGAAGGCGATCTCGCTCGAGCTCTACCGGCGCGCCGCCGCCTACGCCGCCGAGCGCGGCATCATCCTGGCCGATACGAAGTTCGAGTTCGGGCTCGTCGACGGCCGCATCACCCTCGTGGACGAGGCGCTCACCCCCGACTCCTCGCGGTTCTGGCCGGCTGACCGGTACAGCCCGGGCAAGCCGCAGCCCTCCTACGACAAGCAGTTTGTGCGCGACTATCTCGAGCAGATCGGCTTCACCAAGCGACCGCCCGGCCCGCCGCTCCCCGACGACGTCGTTCGCTCCACCAGTGTCAAGTACGTCGAGGCGCTCACCCAGCTCACGGGGCTCCAGCTTGCGTGACGGCTGAGCTCAGGGCACGAACGCGACAACCCGCGCCGGGGCAGCACTGCAGCCCTTCATCCGCAACGGGAAGAACCCGACATCGAACCCACTCGGCGGTAGCGCAGCGAGGTTCGCCAGCTGCTGGACGATGAAGACCTCCCGGTCTCGCCCCGCAAAGTGGCCATCCCAGATCTCCGAGCGATCACCTGTCTTCTTGAACGCTCTCGCCATCACGCCGAAGGGCCTATCCCAACCGAGAGCGTCTGTGCCCAGGATCTTCGCCCCGAGCCCGGAGAGGAAGAGCGTCCCTGCTCGCGTCATTCCGGGGTAGTTGAAGAACTCCCTATCAGCCAGTCCGAACTGCTCTTGTCCGGTGCGCAGGAGGATGGCCGAGCCGGGCTCGATCGCACCGCCGTTTTCCGCGATCGCAGCGTCCAGCGCCGCTACCGTGACTCCCTCGCCCCGTTCTACCTTTCCCCGCAGGTCGAGGACTACGGCAGGGCAGTACAACTCCGAGATGTCGATGTCGCTGATGGTCCGGGAAGGCTTGCCCTCGCACAGTGAACCGTAGTGAAGCGGCGCATCCACATGCGTGCCCAGGTGCGTCGACATTCGCACGTGTTCGTCGCCCCAGCCTTCGCCGTCCGGAAGGTCGTCGGGTGTGCAGCCAAAGATCTGCGACATGACTCGGGCGCCCTCGCCTTTCGGGCTGATGTGCTTCACGAGGGGGAACAGGGGAGTAGCGCCCGCGCGCCGCTCCTCTGGCAGTCGATCGATGTCAGAAGGGTCGAGCAACCGCGTGAGGTCGACGAGTTTCACAGCCGGAAGACCACCTTCCCTTGTGTTTCGCCCCGTTCCATAGCCGCCTGGACCGCAGCGATGTTCTCGATGGGGTGGACCGTCGCTGTATCGAGCCGCTCCGTATCCAGCCACTCGGCGGTGAACTCTTCCGCGCGCCGATCCTCGGGCGTTCCCCGGAACGGGATCTTGGAAAACGGCATGATGGTGATGGAGTCGTACGAGTTTGCGAACAGGTTGATGGGGTCAGTACCCGCGACGGTCCCGAAGACTACCCAGCGCCCCAACTTGCGAATGACCCTGCGATCTGTGTGCAGCGTAGCGCCGCCAACACCGTTGAGCACAACGTGCACACCGGCCGGAGGGGCGGTGGGCTGGAAGCCGCGGGGCTTCACTCCCGCGATCGCGCCGACGCCCTCAACGTAGTCACTTGTCTTGTAGTTGATGGCATGGTCGGCCCCGTTCGCTTTCACTGCCGCCACCTTCTCATCGCTGCCCGCTAGCCCGATGACCGTGACATCGGCGAACTTGCGCTTTAACACCTGCACCACAAGCGAACCGACACCGCCCGCAGCGGCATGGACGAGGACGATCTCACCTTCCTGCACTTTCGCCCACTCGTAGACGAGCATGTAGGCGGTCGGCATGTTTACCGGGTAGATGAGGACCTGCTCGAGCGAGACATGCTCCGGAACCTTCCGGAGGGCGCGCTCGGAAATGGTCAGGTACTCCTGATAGGCATTGCCCTGGGGCATGCAGTACACACGGTCACCCGGAGCGAAGCGCGACGCGCCGGCGCCGTTCTCTACCACTACGCCTGCCGCCTCCTGCCCCGGGACGAACGGAACAGCGCGGGACCGCACGGGGACGCCCGTGCGTCCCATGATGTCGCCCCACCGCAGACCCGCGAACTCCACCTTTAGCAGCACCTCCCCGGGACCGGGCGCGGGCCGCGGAAGGTCCACAATTCTGAAGTTCTCGACCGGTCCGTAGTCCAGGAGTTGAGCTGCTTTCATGTTGCACCTTTTGTGTTGTAATCGTTTACGCTGAGAACGTTTACACCGCGCGGATGCTAGCCGCCTCGGCGGGGTCGCGCAACCCACCTTTCAGCCAGGGGAGAATCCGTGGCGAACAACCCGGCACGTCGCACAACGCTCCGGCAGGTTGCCGACCGCGCGGGCGTCTCCATCGCTACCGCGTCCCGAGCGCTCAACGGTTTGGTCGCCTCTTCGGAAAGCGTCGAGCGGGTCCGCGCGGCTGCCTTCGACCTTGGTTACATACCCAACGAGGCCGCGCGAAGCCTGCGCAGCGACCGGACCATGACGGTTGGCGTCGCCTTCTTCAGTCTCAAACTCCCCGGCGCTCTGGACTTGCTTGGCGGGCTGTCGCGAACCTTCGACGACCACGGCTATACGCTCCTGATTGCCGACACCGATGGTCATGCGTCACGGTTCGACGCAGTCCTCGGCAGATTCCTCGAACATCGCGTGGATGCGCTCCTTTGCGTGAACCCGGACGGAGTGGGCGCGGTTCTCAGTCGCTACCGGGATGCAGCAGTTCCCGCCATGGCGCTCATCAGTCGTGGGCGCGGTGCGAGCTGGCTGCCGTTGCTGGCTCCGAGTCTGGAGCCAGCAACGACGGAAGCGATTCTCCGCCTGGAATCGCTCGGCCACCGCCGGGTCTGCGTAATGCTCCCCGGCGGTGAGGGTGGGCCGTTCCGGGCGGTCTGGCGCCGTCTCCGCGCCTCCGCGCTCGAAACGGAAGCCGTGAACCCGTTCACCGTGGGGTTTGATGCACACCGGGAGGTCTCCAGCTTTCGTTTGCAAGGGACGACCGCGGTCATCTCCACGTACCCGGTGGCGTTCCAGGTGATGCGGGCCGCCCGGATGGGAGGGATATCGATCCCCGAGGACCTCTCAGTCGTGTCCGTTGGCGATGAGCCGTCCCACGCTACATGGCTGGAGATCCCACTCTCCGCCATCAGCGTGGATCTGAGCACATTGGGCCAGGCCGCCGCCGCGAACGCGATAAGCTGGCTCCAAGGAGTGCCGCCACCCCGGAACCAGTTGATCCCCGTGTCCACCTGGGTCGAACGCTCCTCTACCGCGCCCGCGCCGCCAGCCAACGACTAGTGTCATCCCTTGGGGTTGTTGCGATAAGACCGAACGAGTCCCCTGTTCCGCACCGGGCCGTTCGGCCGGCTGGTCGACGTCACAGCAACTCTAGATTCGTGGCTGCCGAGCAGGGATTCGAACCCCGACTATAGGCTCCAAAGGCCCGTGTGCTACCGTTACACCACTCGGCAATGGGTGGCCCTATCTCAGTCTACCGGGGCCAGGCGATATGTGGTGCCGAAGGTGGGATTCGAACCCACACGGGCTTTGGGCCCAACGGTTTTTGAGACCGCC
>CAYPAZ010000029.1:0-13875 GCA_964408835.1 uncultured Anaerolineaceae bacterium | reverse complement strand
GCTCCGGGAGTGGTATGGGGAGGATATGGTAGCACGTGCGGGGAGGGTGGCGGGTTACGGGTTACGGGTTGCGGGTTGCGGGTTGCGGAGGTGGCCCGGTCGCCTTGCCGGCCCGGTGGGTCACGGGCGAGGTCTGGCGATCGTGGCGTGGGGGGCAAGCTCGTGGATGACATCCATGGCTACGGCACGGATGGCGGGGTCGGGGATAGTGAGTTCGAGGGCCCACTCGGGGGCCCGCAGCACGGAGGCCCGGACGAGGACGCTGATGCCCCCGTCCCACTCGCGCGCGGACAGAACGTCGGCCCAAACGGCTGCGGCCTCGTTGCCAGCGACAACGTTCTCATACAGCCCGCGCCGGCCGGATAGCGAGTAGAGGGCGACCGACACGACGACGATAGCGGAGAGCGCGCCGAGGATGGCCCCGGTCCATCCCCATGCGAGGCCGGCGAGCAGGGAGCACCCCAGACTCACGACAGCAAGGGACACCGTTACCGTCCAGAACATTGAGCGCAGAGGGGAGCCGAGGTCGACGAGGAGCCGACCTTTGCCACCGCGCCAGACGAGCGAGGTTGGAACCATCGGGTGGGACCCCTAATGTGAAAGTCGGCAGAGGAAAGGAGGCGGCAAGGGGCCGGGGCCAAGCTGAGATCTAGCCGTTGGGTACCGACTTCGGGGGCCGTTCGGCCATGACCTGTGTGCGGCGAGGGCGGTACGGTCGGGTGCGAGCCACAGGAGATTCTGGTTTGCTACGACGCGTGCAGACACTTGCGGCGGATGCTGCTGTACAGCGGATCACATCGGGGAACCGCGTCTACGTCCACGGGGGGGCGGCAACGCCGCATCATCTGCTGGATGCACTGGTGGCGCGCGCGCCGGAGCTCGAGGGTGTGGAACTGGTCCACATGCACACCGACGGCCCGGCCCGGTACACCGAGCGAGGCATGGAGCGATCTTTCCGCCACAACGCGCTCTTCATCGGCCCGAACACACGGGAGGCCGTGCAGGAGGGGCGGGCGGACTACACGCCGGTGTTCTTATCCGAGATCCCGGCGTTGTTCCGGCCGGGCGGGCCGTTGCCGCTGGATGTGGCGCTTCTGCACGTCACGCCGCCCGACAGTGACGGCTACTGCTCTCTTGGGGTGAGCGTGGACTGCGCGCTGGCTGCGGCGGAGAACGCGAAGCTAGTCATCGCGCAGGTGAACCCGCGGATGCCTCGGACGTACGGGCACCGGATCCCATTCGAGGCGGTAGACATCGCGGTGGAGGTGGAAACAGCGCTCCCTTCAGTGACTGCAGTGGCGGTGACGCCAGAAGCCGAGGCGATCGCGGGGCATGTGGCGGAGCTGGTGGAGGACGGAGCGACGCTCCAGCTGGGGATCGGGGCGATTCCGAACGCGGTGCTGGCTGCGCTGAAGGGCCACAAGGACCTGGGGATTCACACGGAAATGTTCACCGACGGGCTCTTGCCGCTGGTGGAGAGCGGGGTCGTGAATGGGGCCAGGAAGACGCTGCACCATGGCCTTATCGTGAGTGCGTTCGCGGTTGGGACCACGCAGCTCCACCGGTTTCTCCATCAGAACCCTGTGGTACACCTGATGCCGGTGGACTACACGAACAACGTGGATGTCATCACGGCGAACGCGAAGATGGTGGCGGTCAACTCAGCCTTGAGCGTGGACCTCACGGGACAGGTCTCGGCTGACTCGATCGGCGGGTTGTTCTACAGCGGGATCGGCGGGCAGGTGGACTTCATCCGCGGCGCGGCGAGGTCGCCGGGAGGGAAGCCGATCATCGCGCTGCCATCGACCGCGAAGGGCGGGACGGTTAGCCGGATCTCGGCGGAGCTGCTGGCGGGGTCGGGCGTGGTGACGACCCGGGGGGATGTGAGGTGGGTGGTCACGGAGTATGGGGCTGTGAACCTGCACGGGAGAAGCATCCGGGAACGGGCCCGGATGCTGATCTCGATTGCGCACCCCGACTTTCGAGCGAGGCTGGAGGAAGCGGCAGCGGCGCGGCGCTACCTCTAGCTGCTAGACACCGCCGGGTTCGCGGTTTTCGTCGGCGGCGCGGCTGCCGCCGACTTCAACGCGGAGGTTGTGGTCCTGCCCGGCGAGCCAGAGCCACTGGGCATCATGAAGGAGCAGGCCGATGCAGCCGTGGCTGGTGGCGGTGTTGCCGAAGACGCCGAGTGGGCGCCAGTAGTTGAGGTGGAGGGCATCGCCCATATTGCTGAAGAACTGGGTGAAGAGGACGTGGCGGACGACGTACTGCTCAGCGGGCGGGTAGTTGAGGCCGACGGAGCTCATGGTCTTGTCTTCGTACTTTGTGTGGACGCGCCAGGAGCCGGCGGGGGATTCGTAGCCGGGCTTGCCGGTGCTGACCTGGGCGGTGAAGTAGGGGGTTTCGCCGACGTAGAAGGTGAGCACCTGGTTGTCGGTATCAACGTAGACCCAGCGGTCGCCGAAGGGGAGTTCGGAGGGGAGGGTTTCGCCTTCGCGGGGGAAGAGAATCCAGGCGGTGTAGATGTATCCGCCGCCTTCGACTTCGTACCAGGTATCGAACCAGCCCTGGTTGGTGATGTTGAAGGTCTGGCCATCGACGATCCAGTCCTGGCCTTTGACTTCACGGACGACTCGGACGATATCGCCCTGCTGGTAGACGCGGAGGCTGCCGCTGCCGGTGCGGGGTTCGGCCCAGGCATTGATGTTGGAGCCGACGATGATGCCGCGGATGTAGGGGTCCGGGGTCACCGTGGGCGTGGGGGTAGCCGTGGGCGGGGCCGTTGGCGTGGCAGTCGGGGGGTCGGTTGGGGTGGCCGTGGGGGACCCGGGGGTTGGGGTCGGATCATCGGCGGCGCTCTGGGTGGTGCAGGCGAAGGCGAAGGCCGCGAAGAGTCCGGCGGCGAGCATGAGCAGGCGGGGAAGGCTGGCGTGGCGGGTCACGGTGATGTCCTCTGAGTATCCAGACGCCGGAGGGCGGCCGGGAGTTCCATAACCAGAGTGACAGGAATGGAAGCAGGTGGAATCGACCATTGGGGGGAGGAACCGGGGGCCGTTCGTCCCTACTTCCGGGTCATCCGAGGGGAGGGGAAGGGGAGGAGAGGCAGAAACATGTTCGTAACGGTCGTGAAATCCGGCTGAAACTGCGGGTAGGCAGGATGCGGGCCAGCGGCGCGGGGCGGGCAGGCTCGCGCGCGCGAATTCAACCAGGGGACAGCGCTTCATGGAGATCGATGCCGGTAATACGGCATGGATGCTGGCGGCCGCCGCACTCGTGCTATTCATGACTCCCGGCCTGGCCTTCTTCTACGGAGGCCTGACCCGATCGAAGAACGTGATCGGGACCATCATGCATTCGTTCATCTGCACGGGGATCGTGGCTATTGTGTGGGTGACGGTGGGGTATTCGCTGGCTTTCGGGCCGGACCAGGGGCTGGGGCTCATCGGGAACTTCGACCACATTGGGCTGAAGGACGTGGGAGCGGAGCCTGGCGAGACGGGCGTGCCACACCTGATGTTCATGGCTTTCCAGATGATGTTCGCCATCATCACGCCGGCGCTCATCACCGGGGCGTTCGCGGAGCGGGCGAAGTTCGGGCCGTTCCTGATCTTCATCGCGCTGTGGTCGCTGCTGGTGTACGTGCCGATTGCGCACTGGGTGTTCGCAACGGACGGATGGCTGAGCCCGTTTTCGAGCGCCGGAGACGACGTGGGGCTGAACTCGCTGGACTTCGCGGGTGGCCTCGCGATCCACGTGAACGCGGGCGTGGCTGCGATTGCAGCGGTGCTGGTGTTCGGCAAGCGCAAAGGTTACGGCAGCGAGCCGATGGAGCCGCACGATGTCACGATGGTGGTGCTGGGAGCGGCGATCCTGTGGTTCGGCTGGTTCGGATTCAACGCTGGCAGCGCGGTTGGGGCGAACAGCCAGGCGGTGTACGCGTTCGTGAACACGGCGGTCGCGGCATCAGTCGCGGGGCTGACGTGGACCCTGTGCGCATGGAAGTTCAGCGGGAAGCCGAGCGTTGTGGGCGCTGCTTCGGGCGTGGTTGCGGGGCTGGTGGCGATCACGCCGGCTTCGGGCTATGTGGAACCGATGCAGGGGATGATCATCGGCATCGTGGCGGGTGTGCTGTGTTACTTCGCAGTCCGCTACCGCTCGAAGATCGGGTTCGACGACTCGCTGGACGTCGTGGGGGTCCACGGCATCGGTGGGATGTGGGGCGCGATAGCAACCGGGCTGTTCGCGGCTCCGATTGTTTCGGGGATCCCGTTCGCGGAGGGGCTGCTCACTGAGGGCGAGTGGCACCGGCTGTGGGACGCCTGCGTCGGCATCGTCGCGGTTGGCGGGTACTCATTCATCGTCACGTTCATCATCCTGAAGGTGCTCGACATGCTGGTCGGCATCCGGGTGACGGAGGACGAGGAGGAGATTGGCCTCGACATCACCCAGCACGGCGAGCGCGGGTACACGTCGGACGACGGCGGCATCCCGGTCGCAGCGGGGACTATCCTGCCGGCGCCGCCGGCGAGCTACGCTAGTGACGCCTCGCCTTCGAGCGGGGCGGGAGGAGGGGCCTGACATGAAGAAGATCGAAGCCATCATCCGGCAGGAGAAGGTCACGGACGTCAAGCAGGCGCTCGATGACATGGGCTTTCACGGGATGAACATCACGCAGGTGACCGGCCGCGGGGCCCAGCGCGGGATCGTCCACCAGGGCCGGGGCGGCGAAGCGGTGACGGTCGACATGCTGCCGAAGGCGAAAGTCGAGGTCGTAGTCGCGGACATGGCGGCCGAGCGAGTGATCGAGGCCATCATCCACGCTTCGCGGACGGGAAACATCGGTGACGGGAAGATCTTCGTCATCCCGGTGGAAGAGGCGATCCGCATCCGGACAGGAGAGCGAGGGGAGGTCGCTGTCTAGAGACTTTCGCCACGCTTGAGGCAAGGCCGGGGCTCAAGGCCCCGGCCTTGTCGCGCCAGACAGGGGGTTAGCCGGGCGCCCAGGGAGTCTGTAGGCTGGGGCCGCTGATTGAATTGGCTGGAGGGATGCAATGCAAACCGACGCGAAGTCCGCGGGATTCGATGTTGACCGCCTTGAGCGGATAACAGGACACCTGGAGCGAAACTACATCGAGCCCGGCAAGATCGCGGGGTGCCAGGTGACGGTGGCACGGCATGGGATCCCGGCGTACTACCGCTCGCTGGGGCTCATGGACCGGGAGCGGGAGAAGCCGATGCGGGACGACACGATCTTCCGCATCTACTCGATGAGCAAGCCGATCACGTCGGTGGCGCTGATGCAGCTGTATGAGCAGGGGTACTTTCAGCTGAACGACCCGGTCTCGCGGTACATCCCGGAGTGGAAGGAGATGCGGGTGTGGGTTTCCGGGGACGGGGAGGCGATGGAGACCCGGGCACCGGAGCGGCCGATGACCTTCCGGCACGTGCTGAGCCACAGCGGCGGGCTGAGCTACGGGGCTTCGAACCACCCGGGCGACAAGGCGTATCGCAGGAACGGGGTGCGGCGGGGGGAAGGGGACACTCTGCGTTCGATGGTCGAGGGGTTGGCGGAATGTCCGCTGTTCTATGACCCGGGGACCCGGTGGATGTATTCGCTTTCGACGGACGTGTGTGGATACCTGGTGGAAGCGATCTCCGGGCAGCGGTTCGACCGGTACCTGCAGGAGAACATCTTCGGGCCGTTGGGGATGGTGGACACGGCGTTCTGCGTGCCGGACGAGAAGCTGGAGCGGTTCGCTGCGAACTACCAGCGGCAACCGGACAAGACGCTGAAGCTCATCGACGATCCGGAGCGAAGCACCTACCGGCGGCAGCCTTCGTTCCTTTCGGGGGGTGGGGGGCTGACGGGGACAACGGCGGACTATCTGCGCTTCTGCGAGATGCTGCGGCGAGGTGGGGAGCTGGACGGGCAGCGGATCCTGGGGCCACGGACTCTGCGGCTGATGACGCAGAACCACCTCCCGGGCGGGAAGGACCTGACGCAGCTGGCCATCGGTGTGTTCTCGGAGACGGCGAGCGAAGGGGTGGGGTTCGGACTGGGGTTCGCAATGACGCTGAGTGAGGTGGAGAGCGGTGCGCTGGGCGAGGGGGACTACTACTGGGGTGGGGCGGCTTCGACGATTTTCTGGGTGGACCCGACGGAGGACCTGGTGGTGATCTTCATGACGCAGTTGATGCCTTCGGCCACGTTCAACTTCCGGGGGCAGCTGAAGAACATCGTGTACTCGGCGATCGTGGAGTAGGGAGGGGAGCCTTCACGCCGGCGCGGCGGGTCAGTCGGGCCAGAGCATGCGGTCGCTGGCGAGGAGGCGTTCGCGCTGGGTCTTGGCGGCCCAGCGGTTGAGGAACTCTTCACCGACGAGCTCACGGGCCGAGGCCCAGGGCATGGGGTTGCCGGAGAAGGTCTCGCGGGCGCGGACGGCGCAGAGAAAGGCGGTGGAGTCGCCGTGGTCGTGGGCGGTGATGACCTCGGCATCAAGCCAGCCGGTGGCACCGGGAAAGCGTGGGTCACCCGCGGCGTTCAGTTCGACATCGAGGCCGGTGAGCTTGTCGCCGTCGCGGCCTGAACGGAGGCCGAGGGGATCGAGGACATGGCGTTGAGCGGGGGAGCGCAGGGAGACGGCCAGGGTGCCTGAGGCGAGGACGAGATCGTGGGTATAGTTGGTCTTTGTGAGGGCGACGATGACGCGGGGACGTTCGGGGACAATGGAGGCGCCGAAAACGGAGACGCAGATCTGCGCGTTGGGGCCCGCGGGGCCATGGGAGCCGACGGCGCAGAGGGGTGACCAGAACCAGGAGAGGACGTCGCGTTCGGGCTCGGACATGGGCGGGAGCGTACACGGGTCGCGCGGGGACGCGCAGCCATTAGAATCGGAGGATGGTTGACTGCCTGTTCTGCAAGATGGTGGCCGGGGAGATCCCGGCGGAGCGCGTGGCTGAGAACGAGCATGCGTTCGCCATCCGGGACATCAACCCCCGGGCGCCGACGCACCTGTTGATCATCCCGAAGGAGCACATCGCGACAGCGAGGGACATCGGGCCGGAGCACGCCGGGGTTGTGGCGGGAATGCTGATGCTGGCGACGGAGGCTGCGGACAAGGCAGGGGTAGCGGAGGCCGGGTACCGGCTGGCGTTCAACGTCGGGGAGGCGGCGGGGATGACCATCTGGCACCTGCATTTGCACCTGCTGGCGGGGCGCAAGCTCGGGCCTGAGGGGTAGGCAGCTTGAAGGGCATCCGCCGGCAGATTGCCTCGGTGCGGAAGGAGATGGAGTCGCGTCCGGCGGGGCTGGTGCGGCATGTGGAGCGGGTGCTCGTGGAGGCGCGGGCGCTGGCGGGACGGTGGGATGTGGACGCCGAGCGGGTGGAACTGGCGGCGTGAGGACATGACCTGTTCCGGGCGCACAAGCCGGCGGAGCAGCTGGCGCTGGCGCAGGAGGCGGGCATCTGGCCGACGGAAGCGGACATCGCGGCGCCTGTGATGCTGCACGGGCCGGTGGCGGCGGTGGTGCTGCGCGAGCGCTTCGGAGTGAGGGACGAGGATGCTCTCGCGGCGGTGGCAGAGCACACATCGGGGGCGCCGGAGATGCCGGTGATCGCGAAGATCATCCTGCTGGCGGACAAGGTGGAGAGCCGGAAGAGGAAGCGGACGCCGGCGATGCAGGCGATCAGGCGACTGGCGCGCCGGGACCTGGACGTGGCGTTGTTGTGCTGGGCGGACTGGAAGTGGGTGGACGAGGCGGAGCGGAGGTGGGTGACGCATCCTTCGCACTGGGAGGCTAGGACCCGGTGGGTGGTGGAGCACCATGAGGAGAAGGGGATGCCGGGGCTGGTTGGGCCGGAGGCGTTCGAGACGGCGTGGGAGGAGTGGGAGCTACCGGTGGGCTGACCAGCGACGCGCGAGCCAGAGCGAGACCGCCAAAGCGAGCGCGACCTGGACAGCGAGCCGCACCCAGAGCTGGGGGCCTGTGGGGTCGAGGGTGACGGAGGCGATGTTGTCGACGGCGTGGAGGAGGACGGCGCTGAAGATGGAACGGCCCGCGCCGAAATACACTCCGGCGAAGACCACAGCCAGCGGGATGCGGGCGGTCATGTCGAACGAGAAGTCGGAGGACCAGAGACCGGCTTCTTGTTGGACGGTGCCAGCGATGAAGTAGAGGGGCAGGTGCCAGAGCGTCCAGGCGAGCCCGACGGTGAGCGCGGCGGCGGTAGGGTTGACGGCGCGAGAGAGGCGGTCGAGCCCGAACCCGCGCCAGCCAGGCTCTTCGGCGAAGCCGGCGAGGACAGCCACAAGGAGCAGGGCCACGAAGGCGACATCAGAGTCGCCCTTATCCGATGAACCGGGGGCGAGCAGGGCGATGAGGCCGGGCCCGAAGCCAACGGCCAGGATGACGGCGTACCAGACGGGCGGCACGCGGCGCGGGTCGATGGTCGAGACCCAGAACTCGCGCGGGCTGGCGGTGGCGATGCGGGCATGCACCATCGCCGCGGCGACCAGCAGCGGTCCGGCGCCGCCGAGGACGTAAGCAAGGACGGTGGGGAACTCTGACCACTCCTGGGGTGACACGGCTGCGAGTCCCCAGATGAGCCCGGTAAAGCACACGGTCAGGGCGAGGAAAAGCGTCGCTGCCGCTGCGTCGCGCATGCCGCGGAAGGGTCGCATGCTGAGAGTCTGCCGCTCGTTGGGCTGTAGGGGCCACAGCCGGAGGGTCGAAGGAACGCGGTCCACCGCCGTGAGCGACCGAGTAGGATTCGCGGGATGGGCCAGCGGACGTACGGAGTTGAGCGTGGGAAAGTGTTCCCGGCATCGGAGGCGGGGATGCTGATGAGCGCCCGGCGAATGCTGGTGCAGCGCCCGGCAAGGGTGGTAAGTCACCTGGAGTTGCGGGGGGACGAGAGGGTGCTGGAGTTGGGCGCTGGCCCCGGCTACTTCAGCCCGACCCTGGCGCGGCAGCTTCCCGGTGGACGCCTGGTGGTCGCGGACCTCCAGCGTGAGATGCTGGCGATGGCGCGAAATCGGCTTCGCGGAGCCGGGCAGAGCAACTTCGAGGCCGTGAGAGTGGACGGCATGGAGCTACCGTTCGGGGGCGGGACGTTCGACGCTGCCCTGCTGGTGGCCGTGCTGGGAGAGATCCCTGACCCGGTGGAGTGTCTCCGGGAGCTGGGGCGGGTGGTGCGCGGAGGTGGAGTGGTCGCGATCTCAGAGATCCGTGGGGATGATGACTTCAACGCGCCCAAGGTCACGGTGGGCTGGGCAGAGGAAGCGGGGCTGCGGCACCAGGGGACGTACGGACCGCGCTGGAACTACACGGCGGTGTTCAGGGTGGCACCGGGGTCGGGATGAGCGAGCCGAGGCACTGGATCCGGTGCTGGCGCTATCCAGCGGGGCCTGGCGGACTCCCGTGGAGGTGACGGCGCCGCTCCTCGAACTCGTCGTGGGTCAGGTCGCCCTGGGCGTAGCGTCGCTCGAGGATGGTAAGTGGGGCATCAGGCTGCGGAGCAGTTGCCCGCACCTGGAGACGAGGGACGGCCACGATCACGGCGAAGAGGACGAAGGTCCAAACCACGAGTATTCCGACCGATGCGAGGAGCCACCACCAACCTGGGCCATCCCACACATGCATCATCGCGGGCTGCCTTCAAGGCGCCAGGGCGCGGTCAGTGATGGGCGGTGTGGCCCATGAACCGGTGATGAATGAACAGCATGAGCGCGAGACCCACCGCGAGAACTACCAGACCAGGGCCCCAGCCGATGACAGGGATCAAGAGAACGAGCAGCATGACGCCGAGGCAGCAAGCTGCCATCATCACGGCCATTGCCGTGCTGTCCCAAGCGCGGCGGAGCCCGCTTCGGGGCTGAGTTTCAGACATGGCGAACCTCCTTATGAGGCTTCCTCAGCGTAGCCAGACCCGGAGGACGGTGGCTAGGGCCGAACGGGGTCGATCGGGTGGACTGATGGGCCCTTTCTGGGCAGCGGCAGGAGTCAGAAGGGGAGGTAGTCGGCGGGGTTGACGGGGGCGTTGTTGTAACGGATTTCGAAGTGGAGGTGTTCGCCCGTGGTGAAGCCGGTGAGGCCGGAGATCCCCAACACCGTACCGGCGCTGACGGATTGCCCCACGTAGACGTGGATCTCGCTCATGTGGGCGTACAGGGTGGACCAGCCATCGCCACAGTTGACGATGACGTGGTAGCCGTAGGAATAGGTGAGGTACTCGACACGGGAGACGGTGCCGGCGCAGGCGGAATAGATGGGGGAGTTCCAGTAGCCCCAGAGATCAAGGTCGATGCCGGTGTGGATGCGGCCGGCGCCACGGGGTGTGCCGAAGCGGTCGCTTACGCCCCGGTAAGCGGCCAGGGGCATACTAAAGCGGCCACCGCTATTCGGTGGAGGGTTGCCGATGACGGTGCCGCCGCCACCGGAGGGCGAGGGCGAGGGTGGCGGGGGTGGTGGAGGCGGTGGCTTGTGGGTGGCGCCGGGGAGGAGGACGAAGGTGCCGGCTTCGAGGGTCGAGCCTTCCTGGAGGCCGTTGGGCCGGTAGGAGAGCACGGTAGAAACGGTGATGTTGTCGTACTGGTTGACGATCGAGCTGACCGTTTCACCCAGGGCCACCTTGTGGAGGATGCCTTCGCCGCGGGGGACGATAATCTGCTGACCGAAGCGGAGGAGGTTGGCATCGCTGAGTTCGTGGTTGTTATCGAGGATCGTCTCGACGGAGATGCCGTAGCGGGCTGCGATCTTGCTGAGGGTATCGCCTTCGCCGGTGGTGTGGAGCACGTATGGCTGCTGGGGATCGATGAGATCCGCGAGGGCGAAGGTGCCGGTCCCGGCGGCTGTCACGCCGGCCTGGACGCTGACGGCGGTGGAGATGGAGGTGTTAGGGTCGATGCCGGCGGAGGTGCGGACGAGGGAGGGGTCGGAGGCTGAGGTGAGTGCGGCGACGGAGGGCCGGGTGAGCTGGCCCGTGCCGGGGCGGAGGACTGTCTCGGTGGGGGCGTAGTTGGAAAGGCCGGAGAAGAGGAATTGAGGCGGAGCGGAGGGTGCAATGGCGGCGGAGGAGCCTGATGGGAAGCGTGCGGCGGAGACGACAGCGATGACGGCCATCGCCACTACGACGATATGCACCGTTACGCGCCCTAAGCGTTTGCCGTGCGCGTGAGACCGCGCTCGCGTTCCCTCTTTACCCATACGCGTGGATCTGCGTGGGCTCGCATTGGCGGGGGGCCATCGCCTTTGCGCGCTGAGCAGCGCTGCTTCGCTCGCGTTCTCCTTCCTGGAAGTCTGGCGCCTCTCCGCGCCAGTGGACTGGAGTCAAAGCTCCGTCTTCAGAGTTGCGAGGAACTCCTCGTTGGTAGAGGTCTTCGCCAACCGTTCGAGCAGCCTTTCGGTTGCATCGAGCTGGTTTGGCGAGTTCTGCGACAGCATAGCCGTGATGCGACGTACGAGCCAAACGCCCTTGAGAGTCTTCTCATCGAGGAGGAGCTCTTCGCGGCGGGTGGAGCTGGCCTGAATATCGATAGCCGGGTAGAAGCGGCGCTCGGCGAGGCGGCGGTCGAGGCGGAGCTCCATGTTGCCGGTGCCCTTGAACTCCTCGAAGACGACTTCATCCATGCGGGAGCCGGTATCGACGAGGCAGGTTGCGAGGACGGTGAGGGAGCCGGCTTCTTCGCATTTGCGGGCGGCGCCGAAGAGGCGTTTGGGGGGATAAAGAGCGACCGGGTCGACGCCGCCGGAGAGGGTACGTCCGCTGGGGGGGAGTGCGAGGTTGTAGGCGCGGGTGAGGCGGGTGATGGAGTCGAGGAGGATAACAACATCCTTGCCGCCTTCGACGAGGCGCTTGGCGCGCTCGAGGGCCATTTCGGCGACGCGGGTATGGTCCTCGACTGGTTCATCGAAGGTGCTGGCCACGACTTCGCCGCGCACGTTGCGCTGCATATCGGTGACTTCTTCGGGGCGTTCGCCGATGAGGAGGACGATGAGGTGGACATCGGGGTAGTTGGTGCTGATGCCGTTGGCGATGTTCTTGAGAAGCATCGTCTTGCCAGCCTTGGGCGGTGAGACGATGAGGCCGCGCTGGCCGCGCCCGATTGGGGCGACGAGGTCGATGATGCGGCTGGTGAGGTTATCGGGGGTTGTTTCGAGCTTGAGATGCTGCCAGGGGAAGACGGCGGTGAGATTTTCGAAGTAGGGGCGGCGTTTGGCGACTTCAGGGTCGAGGCCGTTGACGGTTTCTACTTTGAGGAGGCCGTAATACTTCTCGTTGTCCTTGGGGTGGCGGACCTGGCCTGTGACATAGTCACCGGGGCGGAGGCCGAACTTGCGGAGCTGGGACTGGGAGACGTAGATATCGTGGGGTCCGGGGAGCATGCTCTCGCCGCGGAGGAAGCCGTAATTGCCATCGTCGCTGACTTCGAGGAAACCGCCGGAGAAGATGTTGCCACGGGCTTCGGCCTGGATCTGGAGGAGGCGGAGGACGAGGTCGGGTTTGCGAAGCGTACTCGCGCCTTCGACGCCCATTTCGGTGGCGAGGTCGATCAGCTCTTCGCGGGTATGGGCTTCGAGTTCAGTAATGTTGAGGCTTGATGTCATAGAGTTCTCGAACGGTTCGTCGAGTTCTTCCTGCCGTGGAGGCTTGGGGGGACGGCGACGATTCCGCCTGGGCGGAACGTGGCTGGGTACAGGTGTATGGGGTTGCTCGCCCGCGGGCGGCATATCTGTTAGTTCGCTGGACACTTTGGGAACACTGAGTTGGCCTGGGAATAGGCCTGGTGTGGGCGTTTCGCCGACATGAGCATACGGCCCCCGGTGACTGAAACGCAAGAGCCGCGGGGTGGAGGCGCCGGCGCGGCGCCTACGGTGGTAATGACGGCTCTCTTTGCTCTTTCCGACAGGGAGCCATACCATCGTTTGTTGCAACCCACTGGAGCAAGCACGCAAACCGAGATGGCAAACAGCAAGTCCGCGCTGAAGCGCTGGCATCAATCACTGAGGCGGCGAGACCGCAACCGGACGCGGCGCACAACGATGCGATCGGCATCGCGGAAGGTGCGCGAGGTGGCTGAGGAAGGCGACGAGACCGTGACGGCGGAGGCGCTTGGCGAGGCGTACTCGGCGCTAGACCGGGCGGCGAAGACCGGGGCCATTCACAAGCGCCAGGCAGACCGCAGGAAGCGGCGGCTCGCGGCGTTCGTGCGCCGGACCGAAGCCTAGCCCTTTCCCCCGCTGACCCAGGTACCGGCGAGGCGCAACGCGCCGTCATCCCCCTTGTTACCGCGTAATGGAATCCAGATTGCCACCGATCAGACTGGCGGAGTAGGCGCCGACTGCCGTCTATCGAGGCAGCGGGACAGTTGTCCCGCGGGGGGGCCATGGCAGTCGAACTCTCGATCCCGCGCCTCGGCCGCGACATGGAGTCGGGCCGCATCGCTGAATGGTACTTGCCGGACGGCGCAACGGTGCACCGTGGGCAACCGGTCTACTGTGTTGAGACGGATTACGTAGCCTTCGAAGTTGAGGCTGAGGCAGAGGGCGTGGTGCGCCACACCATCCCGGCGGGCGCGGAGGCGGCGCCGGGAGATGTGGCCGGGCGCATCGTGCAGCCTGAGGACCGACAGCACGCCGCGCCGCCGACCGAGACGGAGGAAGCTCCGTTGAGGATCCGCCGGGCAGGGGAGCCAGGAATCGTGCGCCGGCACGGGTCGCTGGCGATGGCACGTGACGCGATGCCGGATTGGGGTACGGACGAGGCGGCCCGCCCCGCAACGAAAATCCCCGGACCTGTGCCGTTGCGGCCGGGAGCGGTACCGGAGAACCATCGCGAACAGCGGAGGCCCGAGCCCGAGGCGGTAGCTCTGGCG
>CAYPAZ010000028.1:0-14521 GCA_964408835.1 uncultured Anaerolineaceae bacterium | reverse complement strand
TGTAGGAACCTCGTATGACTCGTCCGCCCGTGGCAGTTCCCGCGCTCCCCTCACCCTGGTGTTATTCGCCCTACGCCCGGACCGCGCCCATCCCCCGCTCCTCCCGCAGCCGGTTCACCGCCCGCAGCACCTCCGGCTCGCTTACCAGGAGCCGCGAGAGCTGCCCGGTGGAGATCCCCAGATGCGCGGCGGTCTCCGAAATCGAACAGCCGCATGCCACGAATACGTCCAGCACTCCCTGCACCCCGCGCCAGAACTCCGGGTGGCCTCCCCGCAGCCGCTGCCCTCCCGCGCCCGGCAGGATTCGCTGCACCTCCACCGGCGCCGTGTACCCCTCCAGCTCAATTCCCCGCCGCGTCCCCAGCGCGATCATCATCCGCAGCCGGGCCAGCGCCACGGACCGGTTCTCGTGCTGCGAACGCCGTTCCGTCGCCTGCGAGATGGTCCCCGTCGGTTCGTGCCGCAGCCGCACGCCGCTATCCGTCTTGTTCCGGTGCTGGCCCCCCGGGCCCGAGGCGCGGAATCTCTCCACCCGGCACTGCGCCAGCAGTTCGGCGTCCGTCAGATTCAGATAGTCCCCGCTGCTCCCCGTCGCCACCCACTCACCCCGTCATCTGGATGAACTGTGCGATCAGCGCGCACGCTGTCTCTGGCGCGTCCTCCTGGATGAAGTGCCCCACGCCCGGCAGCGTCACCACCGGCCCGTTCGGCCACGTCGACTTGAACGCCCCAACCGAATACGCCGTGGGTATCGCCCGGTCCTCCTCCCCATGGACGTACATCGCCGGCTTGGCCGCCAGCGCCGGGAGGTTCCCGATGTGCTCGAGCATCGTTGACACCATCTCGGGCCGCCCGATATCGGCAGGGAATGCCAGTGCGCCCTTGCACTCCTCTGGAGTCGGGAACGCCGCGGCGTAGGCTCGCACCCAGGTCTCGTCGACGTGCCCCGTTCGCTCGAAGCCGATCCGCTTCAGCACCGAAAGCATCGTCGCGCCGAGGTTCGAGAGTACGGCCTGGCTCTCCGCAGTCTGCACCCACTTGAACCACGGGTAGTCCTGGATCCGGGGAGCACCTTCCGGCGCCTGTCCCGGCACCCCCGTGTTCATGTAGCACAGCCTTCGCACCAGCTCCGGGTGCTTCAGCCCGAACACGGTCGCCATCGGCCCGCCCCAATCCTGCGCCACGAACGTGATATCCCGCAGGTCGAGGTGCAGAAGCAACGCCTCGAGGTTCTCGACGTGCCCGCGCAACGAGTATTCCCGCTCCTGCGGCGTCTCGCTCTTCCCGAACCCCATGTGGTCAGGCACCACCACCCGCCCGTGCTTCGTCAGTCGCGGAATGAACTCCCGGTACAGGTACCCCCACGTCGGTTCCCCGTGGAGACAGACGATCGTCTCCGGCCCCTCGCCCGCAACGTCCACGTAGTGCTGCCGGAACCCGTGGCCGTCGAAGAAGCGTGGCTCATACAGCCATGTCCCCTCGAACGTCTCACCCGCTGGAATCATCTCGGACCTCCGTCCCGTTTCTTTCGCGCCATAGTATGGCGCTGTACCCGCTCGGCCGCCCCCTTCACAGTCACCGTTCGATGTGCCACGATTCCTCGTCGTCCGACTACACGCGTCCGAGGTTTGTGTTGCGACTGTTGGTGATCGGCTCAAGCGATACCAGCGGCTCCAGTCTCGCTGACCCCTCCCAGGCTTGGCCCTGGCTCGTTGCCGACCGCCTCTCGAACATCACCGGCGAAGCCGTCGATGTCGTCAACCTCCCCGTCGTCCCGGTTGGCCCGAAGGCTGTCCCCCGCGTCGAGAAAGCCCTCGCCGAGAACCAGCCGGATCTCGTTGTCTTCTCGTTCGGCGCCTACCACTTCATCGTTGCCACAGTTGGCCAGCGCGTCCGCCGCCGCTACGGCGAACGCGCCTACCGCGCCTTCAGGAAGCTTGAGCTCCTCTTCGAGCGTCGCACGGCGCGCCTCGATAGCCCCTCCCGGCTCAACTATGCCGGGCGTTGGCTGGCTCGCCGCGTCATCGGCGCCGAGCCCATGTCCACCAGAGACGAGGTAACCGCGATCCATCTCGAAATCATGCGCCAGCTCGCCCAACGGGAGGGCGTCATCGTGGTCATCCAGCTCGCGCCCCCGCTCGGCGAAAGCCTTGAGCGCGAGAACCGCGGCGCGAACCAGAAGCTCGCCGAGTATCGCACCTACATGAACGGCGTCGGCCGCAACCACCACTTCCTCATCGCCGATTGCGTTCCCGGTTTCGAATCGGCCAGGGGTTCGCGCCACTCTGATGGCGTTCACAAGAGTGCCTCTGGCCACCTCATCCAGGCCGACGCTGTCATGTCTGCCCTCCTCAACCCGCCTTCGCCCCTCGCCGCTAGCCCCCGGAAGGCCGAGCCCGCAGCCCGGCCCCCTTAGATCTGGCCCGCTTGCGCCAGGCCCCGGCCGGCCGCGGGTGCCTCGGTCTTCATACCGTTTTCTTACCGGCGGTCGGTCTGTAACCGCACGGAAACCCTTACGTAACTCCTCTGATCCTGTACAGTGTGCTGGCGAGGACGGGCCGGCTTAGGTAGCGAAGGGGAACCCACAGTGTCATTAGTTCTTGGATATCGGAGCCGGGGCCCCGCACGCAACGCGCGCGCAGCGCGCACCGCCGGATTGCTCACTGCTGTTCTCGCGGCTTTGTTCCTGCTCGGCGGCCCCACCTACTCTGCCGACCCGCCCATCACCTACACCGTCGCCCCGGGCGCAGCGGATGCCCCCGGTAGCTGCAATGCCGCGAACGAGTGCACCACCCTTCGCGCAGCCGTCGCGGAAGCCACCTCTGGCGATACCATCCAGCTCTTCGCCGGGCTCTATCCCATCTCTGGCCAACTCCAGCCGAAGGCCGGCGTCACCATCGTCGGCGCTGCCCAGCCCCCCGGCCCGGGCGCCAGCACCATCCAGGTCAGCGGGAATAACAACCGCGCCTTCTCCATCGCCAACGGTGCCGCCACCACCATTCAGGGCGTCTTCATCACCGGCGGCTCGGTCAATCAGACGGGCGGCGCCATCCTCGTGGCTAAGAACGCCACCCTCAACCTCAAGGACAGCACCCTCGCCGGCAACCGCGCCCGCGAAGGTGGCGCCATCGATAACCAGGGCACGCTGAACCTCTCCTCCAGCACGATCGCCAACAACGTTGCCTCCAACGGCAAGGGTGGCGGCGTCCTGAGTGGCGGCACCCTCACCGCCGTCAACTCCACCGTCACCGGCAACTCGGCCTCCCAGGGCGGCGGACTCTCGGTCAGCGGCACGGCCACGCTCAACCATCTCACCATCGCCGGGAACTCCTCTACGAATCAGCCCGGCGGTGGCATCCAGCGCAACGGCGGCACCATCGTCGTCCGCCACTCCATCATCGCCAACAACTCGGCCCAGTCCGGGGATGGGCGCGATTGCTCCGGCACCCCCAGCCTCGTCGATGGCAACCTCGTGAGCGTCCTCCTCGGCTGTAACCCCGTCGGTCCCGTAGTTGTCGGAGACCCGCTTCTCGGGCCGTTGGCCGCCAATGGCGGCGCCACTGAGACCCTCGCCCTTGGCGAAGGCAGCCCGGCCATAGACGGCTACGAAGCCGCCGGCGGCCAGTGCTCGCAGCCCGTGGACCAGCGTGGCGTTGCCCGGCCCGGCGGCGACGGCTGTGACTTCGGTGCCTGGGAAGACGCCCCTGTCCCCCCGGTTGTTATCGAACTTGACATCTCACTCACGGCTCCCGCGACCGTCCCCGTCGGCGTCCGGAGTGTCCCCGCCTCGGCAGCTTTCGGCGAACTCGATGGCGGCCTGCCCGGCGGCCCATCGTCCACCGGCCTCGCCAGCATTGGGCTGGCCAGCATCGGCCTGGCCAGCATCACCCTTCAGGACACTGGCCTCGCCAGCATCGGTCTTGCCAGCATCGGTCTCGCGAGCATCGGCCTCGCCTCTATCCCGCTCGAAACAGCCGGCCTGGCCAGTATCGGCCTCGCCTCCATCCTCGTCTCCGATACGCCACTGCTACTTCCCGGCGGCTGGGAAGCCTTCCTCGCAGGCACGATCTATGAGGGCGTCCCCCTCCAGACCCTGACGCTCGCCGATATACTCGCCCTCTACTCCCAGTACCCACACCTCCCCGATATCACACTCGCCCAGCTCGATATCTCCTCGACTGGCCTCGCCTCCATCGGCCTCGCCTCCATCCTCCTGCACGACGTTGGGCTCGCCTCGATCCCGCTCCCCTGCGCCTCAGACAGCTCGACCTGCGAAGACTCCGTCGATGCCTGGTGCGAACTCCTCGGCCCTGAAATCTGCTCACTGATCCTCTCCAACCCCAACTTCAGTCTCCTGAGCCTCGACTTCATCGACGCTGAGAAGCCGCTCATCCCGCTCGGCGACATCCCGCTCGATGAAACCGCCGGCTCCCTCCAGACCGCCGGCCTCGCGTCCATCGGCCTCGCCTCCATCCAGCTTCAGAACACCGGCCTTGCCTCGATCGGTCTCGCCTCTATCGGGCTGGCGTCCATCCAGGCTCTCAACGGTCTCATCGACTGCAGCACCGCGGGCGTGGACTGCTCCGAGACCTCGACTCAGACCCTCGGCGACGCGGTCGCCCTCGGCGCTTTGTGGCCCAGCTGCACTGGCGCCGCCAGCACAGACTTGCAGGGCTGCCTCTGGAACCTCCTCGAACTCGCCAACTACGGCCTGCTCGATGGCTACTCCCTCGCTGACCTGCTCCTGGCATTCCTTGCGCCCGGCGATCTCCCGTGGGAGACGCTCGACCTCGAAAACTCGCTCCTCCAGAACATCGCCGACCCGCAGGAGCCCCCGTTCTACTACACCGTCGCCCTCACCGTTGAAGGCGGCGTCGCGGCAGCCATCGACGTCTTCCTCGAGCTCCCCGCCGGCTTCGCCTTCGCCGCGAACCTCCCGCTTGGTGCGAACGACCCCCGGTGCAAGCCGTCCCCCTGCGCCGCCTCGCTCCTCGAAGCTCCGGCCACCTTCGACGGCTCCCCCGTAGCCGAAACCTCTGGGGGCCTCTCGGACCTCACCTTCCGGCTGGAGGACGTTCAGCCCGGCGACCATGAACTCCGTATAGCTGTCCGCGCCGGCCTCGTACTCGGCCCGGCGACCGCCTCAGCCTCCGCCGCAGTGCCCACACCCGACGGCGACGGACCCTCCGCCGGACCCGTCACGGCCACGGTCACCGTTGTCGAGGCTACCCAGGTTGCTGCCCCCGCAG
Organism: uncultured Anaerolineaceae bacterium; assembly: GCA_964408835.1. Lineage (GTDB taxonomy): Bacteria > Chloroflexota > Dehalococcoidia > Tepidiformales > Tepidiformaceae > CAYPAZ01. The sequence goes on along the minus strand of CAYPAZ010000028.1, from coordinate 9,272 downwards.
TCATTTCCTTCTCCGACCTCGACGGCATCCAGCTGAGTCACATCTCACACGGGTCCGACATCGACCTCTACCGCCTCGACCTGCCCGCAGCCTGCACTGGCGCCTCCACTGTCGGTTGCCTGCCCGCTGGCGCTTTCGCCCGCATCCTCCTCTCCAACCTCCCGGCGGACTATGACCTCACCCTCTTCTCCCCCGCCCGGGAGTCGCTCCGCGGCCCAGCCACCCGGACCATTGCCGCCGTCGATGACTATCAGGTCGGCCTGACCCCCGGCATCGACACCTTCGCCACCGATGTCGTTCAGGACATCCCCTTTGCTCTTCCCGCTCCCGGCACCGTCGTCAGCGCCGTATCCAGCCGCCGCGGCACCGCCGCCGAAGAGATCATCAGCTCCACCCTCATCCCCGGCGGCACCTACTACATCCAGGTGTCCTCCTACAACGGTGCCCTCAGCGCTCATCCCTATGCCCTCCGCGTGAAGCTCCAGCACGGCCCGAGTCTCGGCGCCTGCACCGCCGATCCCCGCTTCCAGGGTCTCCCGGCCGTGAGCTTCAGCCCGCAGGCCGATGCAGCCGTCAACACGCTCTTCATCACCAACCTCTCCTGGCTGCAGGCAACCCTCGGCGCCGTCCCGGCAGACGACGTGCTGGCTGCCATTGGCGAGCTCAACGGCGTCGCGGGCGTCCAGGGGGTCGTCGTCCCCGTAGATGCCTACCCCGCCGTCTGGAACGCGTACCAGGATTGGGACAACGACCGCTGTGACCCCGAGGCTCGCAACGATACCGTCCGCGCCATCGGCTCCGTCCTCGATGCGCTCACCGTTGGCCCCGGCGCCCCTTACCCGAACGTTCAGAACCTCGTCATCGTCGGTGATGACGGCATCGTCCCCATGGCCGCCGTGGCGGATGCGACCTCCGTCTCCAACGAGCGCGCCTACGCAGCACAGTTCCAGGGCCACAACGAACTCGTAGCTGCCCTCGCGAATGGGATGCTCCTCACAGATGCCCCCTTCGGCAACCCCGAAGTCATCGCCGTCCGCGACCGCTACCTCTACATGCCCACCCTCGCCGTTGGTCGGCTCGTCGAAACCGCCGACGAAATGCTCGTCACGCTCAACAACTTCGTCGCCTACGATGGCCAGCTCGACCCGAGCTCGGCTGCTGTCACCGGCTACGACTTCCTTACCGATGGTGCCCAGGCCGTTGCCGCAGCCCTCGCTGCCCACGGCTATCCCGTCGACCAGTCGCTCATCACCAACAACTGGACCAGCGCAGAGCTCGCCGCGGTCATCGCCACCAACCCCGGTCTCTTCTCGCCCAACGCCCACTACGACTGGGAGGATCTCCTCCCCGCCAACAGCGACGCCCTCGGCACCACCGCTGACCTCTTCAATGTCGCCGACTTCCTCGCCAACCACCTCTCCGGGGCCATTGTGTTCACCATGGGCTGCCATGCCGGCCTGAGCGTCTCCGATGTCTCACTCGGCATCTCCGCCACCGACTGGGCGCAGGCGTATCTGGGCAAGGGCAACGTCTTCGCCGGCCACACCACCTACGGCTACGGCGATACCGATATCGTCGCCCTCTCCGAGCGCCTCGTGGCCATCTACGCCGGCAAGCTCGGCGCTATGAGTGCCGGGGATGCGCTCCTCTACGCCCGCCATCAGTACCTGGGCACCACACCAGTCCTCAACCCCTACGACGAAAAGATCCTGCAGTCCATGACCTTCTACGGTCTGCCGATGTTCGCCGCTGGGGAGCCCGGCGTGGTCGGCGCAGGACTTCCCTCTGGTTTCCAGAGCCTCGGTGTTACCGCGCAGGTCCAGGCCCAGGTCGCCAATGCCGGCGTCACTTTCGGCCTCAACGGTAAACTCGTCATCGACCTCCAGCTGGGCACGACCTCCGGCCCGGCCACGCTCCACCGCGTCGATGGCGCCGAAGGCAGCTACTACGAAATCGACGGCCAGACGTTCGAGGTCCAGTTCCGGCCCATTCAGCCCCGCGTCGATGTCGATGTCACCGGCTCGAACGCCGCCGGCTTCCTCATCACCAGCCTGACCTCTCAGGACATCTTCGACTTCGAGCCGCTCTACTTCCGTCCGCGCGTGGACCTCGGCGAGCACGAGCCGCGCATCACTCCGGGCGATGCCTCCTTCCCGTCGAATCTCGCCAGCATCTCCTCGTACCTGACCCCGGCGGGGCCGGCCCTCAACCTCATGGTGATCCCCGGCCAGTACCAGGCCAGCGAAGGCATCCAGCGCCTCTTTACCTCAATCGGTGGCGAACTTACCACCCGCCCGGCTGGCTCGACCGACACAACGCCCGCCCGCATCGTCGAATCGATCGGCCGTGTTGGTGATGGTGTCGCTGCATTCGAAATCCACACCGACACCACCGCCCGGCGCGTCTACGTCCTCTTCAAGGAGGGCGGAAGCGCCGAGGCTCCCCGAACCTGGCGTGGCGTTGAACTGGTGGAAGGCTCCCCCGGAGTTTGGGTCGGCGGCGACCTCCTGACCTCCGACTCCACAGTCGTGGAGTTCATCGTCCAGGCCGTCGACGATGCCGGCAACGTCTCCATGAGCAACAACAAGGCCGAGGACTTCCTCGCCGCCGAACCGTTCGAGTTTGGCGACATAACCATCGATGTCGACGGACCTAACGTCAACGGTTACTACACCGGCCCCGTCACAGCCACCATCACCTCACCCGCCACGGGCCTCAAGTACTCGCTCGACGGCCAGCCGTTCGTTGCATACACCGGCGCCGTGGCTATCACAGGTTCAGGCGGCCACACCATCATGGCCATCGATGACGACGGCGGCATCGAGTTCCGCTTCTTCGTCATCGATCAGGACCCGCCGATCATCACTGCCACGATCTCGACCCCCGCTGGCTCACCCCCGTCCGCAACCGTACAGATCGACGCCCTCGATGTCGGGCCTTCGGGCGTCGCCTCCATCAGCTACTACCTGGTCGACGCCAACGGTGTCGCCACCACACCCGTCACGATCCTGTCGGACACGACCACGTTCTCCATAACCCAGCCGGGCACGTGGACCGTCCACGCCTCTGCGACCGATGTCGCCGGCAACACCTCTGCGGTGTCCGCGGTTGGCCAAACATCCTTCTACGGGGTCTGCCTCCAGTACGACCCGCACTCCCCCAGCCGGGTAGGCTCGACGGTCCCCATCCGGCTCCAGCTCTGCGATCACGCAGGGAATAACCTCTCCTCGCCCCAACTGACGCTGCTGGCCGTGACCGTTGATGGGACCCTTGATCCGGGCCCCAACGACGCCGGGAACGCGAACACCGGCTACGAGTTCCGCTTCAGCGCGCAGCGATACATCTATAACCTCAAGACCGATGGCCTCGGGGTTGGCCCTCACACCCTCGACTTCATCGTCCTCGATGGCACGAACGGCCACTGTGCATCCCTGCCCCGCCAGGAGATCAAGGCATGCACTGTGGTCTATCATGCGCCTTTCACCCTGAACTAGCGCCAGCCAGAGGGAGGAGTCGCCGTAACCACCCGCCCGGATAGCGAGCCGCGAACCGCCCCCTCCGGTTCCCCCGGCCATACCGAAGTCGTGGAAGCCGTGGGTCCCTACGTGCCCCGGCTCGCGGCCACGTGGGCCCGCGAGCCAGCTGTCCACACCGTCTTCGGCACGCTCATCTCCGCCGATATCTCCGGCTTCACCGCCCTCTCCGAACGCCTCGCCGGCTTCGGCCGCGAGGGCGCCGAAGAACTCACCATCCTCCTCAATCGCTGCTTCGGCGAAATGATCGAAGTCGCCCACGCCCGCGGCGGCGATATCCTGAAGTTCGGCGGGGATGCCCTCCTCATCCTCTTCACCGGCGCCGCTCACACCGCCCGGGCCGCCGCCGCTGCAGTTGCCATGCGCGCTGTTATCCAGAAGCGCTGGTCGACCCGCCTGGTCGCCAACGTCGAGCTTGGGATCTCCCAGGGCATCCATTCCGGCGAGTTCTCGCTCCATCTGGTCGAAGGTGGCCACCTCGAGCTCTTCGTCTGCGGACCCGGCATGTCCGCCACAGTCACCTGCGAGAGTTCTGCCAACCGGGGCGAAATCTTGCTCTCGCACGATGCGGCCGCCCATCTCGAACCCGCGGCCCTCGGCGAGCCCCGCGCCGATGGATGCCTCCTGGCCCGCGCGCCCAGGGAGCCGGGCCCGGTCGCCCTGCCCTCGCTCGCTGGTGCGGACCTTGGCCCGTTCGTGCCTCCCTGGCTCGTCGAGCAGGCTCTCACAACCCGCGTCGCGGAACATCGTCAGGTCGCCGTGGCCTTCGTCTTTTTCGGCGGCGCCGACCACGTCCTCCTGGAATTCGGCCCCGCCGAACTCCAACGGCGCCTCAACCACCTCGCCGGCGTCGTCAGCGCCGCCGCGCAACAGCACGACGCCTACTGGCTCGCCAGCGACGTCTACGCCGGAGGCGGCAAGATCATCCTCTCCGCTGGAGCCCCCCGCTCCGCCGGCCAGGATGAAGACGCCCTCCTCCGCACCCTCCGCACCATCCTCGATACCGACGTCGGTCTCCCGCTCCGCGCCGGGGCCCATCGCGGGCCCGTGTTCATGGGTGACCTCGGCTCCCCCGTGCGCCGGACGTTCACCGTCATGGGTGATGCCGTGAACCTGGCCGCTCGTCTCATGCAGAAGTCTCGCCCGGGCGAGCTGGTCGCCAGCCGGGGGATGCTCTCGCTCTCCCCGACCCCGTTCGCACTCGAGCCGCTCGACCCCTTCCTCGTCAAGGGAAAGACCGCTCCCATCGAGGCGTCGCTCGTCGGCCCGATCTTGCAGGAGGACGCCGAGCCTCCCCAGGTCGATGTCGTTCCCTATTGCGGCCGCGAGGACGAGATGGCCACCCTCAGAGCGTTGCTGGACGAGTCGCGCCACGGCCGCGGCCAGGTCGTTGACCTCGTCGGCGAAGCCGGCATCGGCAAGAGCCGGCTCGTCGCTGAACTGCTCGCCAACAACCCCGATGTCTTCACGCTCCGCACCGCCGGTGGGCTGTACGCTCGCGGCAGCCCCTACTTTGCGGTACGCACCCTGCTCCGCCGCCTGGCGGGCGTCTCGCTCTCCACTGGTGCTGCCGAAGCAGGCGTCGCTCTCCGCCACTGGGTCGCCGAACTCGACCCCGAGTTGCTCCCATGGCTCCCCCTCATCGCCATCGCGTTCGATGCCGAAGTGCCCATGACGCCGGAGGTCGAGCGGATCGGCGCTGCGAACCGCGCCGCCCGGCTCCGCGATGCCGCTGTCGACCTCCTCCACGTTGCCCTTCGCGAACCCACTATCATCGTCGTCGACGACGCGTACTGGCTCGATGGCCCGTCCCATGATCTCTTCGGTGCGCTCGCAGGTCGTGTCGAAGAAGTCCCGTGGCTCGTCCTCGCGCTCCGCCGTGATGGCCTCGACTGCTTCGCCACCGGACAGCCCGGGGCGACCACGCTCGCCCTTGGACCGCTCTCCCCAGGAGATACCGCCGCCCTCGCCCGCGCTGCCATCCAGCACGGCGTCGGTAGCGATTCCGCGCGCATCGACCAACTCGTGGCTCGCGGCGGCTCAAACCCCCTCTTCGTACTCGAGCTCCTGCGTACCGCGTCCGCCGCCGGCGCCGATGCCCCCCTCCCTGACTCGATCGAATCCCTGGTCACCGCCCGCATTGATCTGCTCTCCGCCAGGTCGCGCACCCAGCTCCGCGAAGCATCTGTGCTCGGCGCCGTCGTCGACCTCGCGCTGTTCGCGGAGAGCGTCGAAACTCCCGCGCTCGCCCGGCTCGAATCCTGGTCCGAGCTCTCCACGTTCTTCGAACACGAGGCCCACGGGAGCCTCCGGTTCCAGCACGCGCTGTTTCGCCTTGTTGCCTACGACGGGCTCTCCTTCCGCCGCCGCGCCGAGCTACACGGTGCCGTCGGCACCGTCCTCGAACGCCGCGCCGGCGAAAACTGGGATGAATTCTCGGAACTCCTTTCCATCCACTTCGACCGCGCCAGCGACTGGGCACGCTCCTGGCGGTACTCCACCGCCGCCGGCGACCGCGCTCGCGCCAAGTACGCCAACGAAGCCGCGGCCGAGTTCTACCAGCGCGGCCTTGCCAGCGCCCGCCGTTGCCAGGTGCCCTCCTCCGCTGTTGCCACCGTCGCCGAATCACTCGGCGATGTCTCCGAACTTGCCGGGCAGTTCACGCAGGCCGCCGAGGCCTACAGCTTCGCCAGCCGCAAGACCACCGACCCCGCCATGCTTATCCGGCTCATGCGCAAACAAGGGGTCGTCCGCGAGCGCGGTGGCCGCTACACCCAGGCCCTTCGCTGGTACGGCCGGGCCCTCTCCCAACTCCCACAGCTTCATGACCCCCGCGACCGTGAGAAGGCCGAGGGAGAGATCGCCCTCGCTACCGCCGGCGTCCGCTGGCGCCAGGGCCGCCTCCCCGACATGGTTCGCTCCGCCCACCACGCCGAGCACATCGCCACCACGCTCGGGGAGGACGCCATGTTGGCCCACGCCTCCTACCTGCTCGACCTCGCCTACACCGCCCTCCGCGACCCTCGCCGCGAGGACTATCGCGGTCGCGCCCTGCCCCTCTTCGAACGCGTCGGCGACCTCGTCGGTCAGGCGAACGTCCTCAATAACCTCGGACTTGCCGCTCGCGAAGACGGCAACTGGGACGAGTCCCTCAGCCTCTATGAACAGAGCCAGCAGGCCCGCGAACTCACCGGCGATGTCGTCGGCGCTGCCACCGCCTCCCTCAACATCGCCGAGATCCTCTCCGACCAGGGACACCTCGACCGCGCCGAACCCCTGCTTCGTTCCGCCCTCGAAGCCTGGAAGCGCGCCAACTACCCCGTTGGCGTCGCCGTCGCCACCAGCTACCTCGGTCGACTTCTCGCCCGTAGGCTCGACTTCGGCGCCGCGAAAGACCACCTCGAAGAAGCGATCGTCCTGTTCAGCCGCATCCAGGCCGGTTACTTCGTCCTCGAAACCCGGCTCTTCCTCGCCGAGCTCGCCCTGTTCGAAGCACGCCCTCAGGACTCCGCCGCCGAGCTCGAGCAACTGCGCCCCCAGATCGTCGCTCTCGGCGATGTCGTCCTCCAGATCACCCGTCTCCGCCTTGAGGCCTGGGCCCACTACCTCTCCGGCGACGATGCCCGGGCCACATCCCTCGCGACTGCTGCCATCGAGCAAGCACAGACCGCCGGCGCACGCACCGAGCTCGCCTGGGCACTCTACATCCGGAGCCTCGCCCGCCACGACCCGGCCGATCGCGACGCCGCGCTCCAGATTCTCTCCTCCCTCGGCGTCCTCGACTCCATGCTCCCCACCCCGCGGGGCGCCTGACTCCGGAGCCGTGGTTCAGGCCCGCGCCGTCAGGTCCCTGTCTTCCATCTCCCAGGCGTGATCCAGCGTGTGATAGGCGGTGTGGCGGATGAGGTACCGGAGCGGCCAGGTGCGCGCCATCTTGCCCTCTGCGTGGCGGGCCCGGATGGCGTCGCAATAGGCCTCACGATGCGCCGACAGCCCCTCGACGGTCAGGACTGGCCCGTCTGGACCCAGTCCCGGGAGTCCTAGCCCCCCCGCCCAATCCTGCTCCACGCCAACCGTGTGCCGGACCACGTGGTCCCGGTCCCGCCCGCCCCCCCGCGGGCCTTTCCGCAGCTCAGCCGAGACTCGCCCACGCACCTCATCGAAGAACTCCCAACAGGCGCGCATCAGGATCAGCTCGCGAGCGAGATCCTCGCTCGACACCTCCCGCCGATCGTGGTCCGAGAACGCGAACGAGATGCCCCAGAAGTCCGTTGAGCCGGTGCCCGGGTAGCGCTCGACCACCTCGGCCGTGTCGACCGACGGAAAGGCCGCACCCATCCCCGCTAGCCCCGCCACCCGAGCGTAGCGGGGCACATACGAGAGCAGCCGCTCGATCGCGGCGTCCTCAGTCTTCCCGCCGCGCTCGAGACCCGGCCAATCGGGTGCTACCGCTGCCACCTTCTTGCCCTTGGGCCCAAACTCGACCATCACGCGCAGAGCTCTGGCCATCATTCCTCCCCGCGACCGGACTCCCGGAACGGCCCGGTCGAGCGACTGTACTCCCCCAGGAACGATGCGACGAGCGGCGGCGCGCGGACCAGCGTCATGACTCTTGAGGGAGTTGCGGCCGAGGGCGTTCGGGCTGCGAGGCTGCCAGTGTGGGCTGTGCTAACGGATAGTTAACACACCGATGCGACTCTGCGCGGCGAACCAGGGGAGAGCGCGCACTTTGCACAACGCACCAGCCGGCGGCCAGTTTGAGAGTTCCGTGCTCCGCCAGCTCTCGACGCTAGACCGTTTTCTTCCGGTCTGGATTGGCCTCGCCATGGCACTCGGCCTCGCGTTGGGCCGCATCTTCCCCGACCTCAACGACCAACTCGACAAGGTGAAGATCGACCAGACGTCATTGCCGATCGCCATCGGCCTGCTTGGGATGATGTACCCGGTGCTGGCGAAGGTGCGGTATGACCGCCTGCGCGAGGTGACCGCGGACAAGCCGTTGGTCGCCTCCTCGCTCATCCTCAACTGGCTCGTCGGGCCGGCATTGATGTTCACGCTGGCATGGGTGTTCCTGCCGGACCTGCCAGAGTTCCGCACCGGGATAATCCTCGTGGGGCTGGCGCGCTGCATCGCGATGGTCCTGATCTGGAACTCACTCGCCTGTGGGGACACGGAAGCCGGGGCCGTGCTCGTCGTACTCAATTCCGTCTTCCAGGTCGCCGCCTATGCGCTGCTCGGCTACTTCTACCTCGAGACGCTGCCTGGCTGGCTCGGCCTTGAAGAGACGGCCGTTGACTTCGCGCTCTGGGACATTGCCAGGTCGGTACTCATCTTCCTCGGCGTCCCCCTGGTCCTCGGCGCTCTCACGAGCATCATCGGCCGCCGCAAGAAGGGGAACGATTGGTACGAACAGCGGTTCCTCCCGCGGATCGGGCCATGGGCGCTATACAGCCTGCTCTTCACCATCGTCGTCCTGTTCGCCATCCAGGGCGATGCGATTACGTCACAGCCGTTCGACGTTGTCCGCATCGCGGTCCCGTTCCTGGCCTACTTCGTCCTGATGTGGACGGTCTCATTCGCCTGGGGTCGCGCACAGGGTCTCGACTACCCGAAGACAGCAACCCTCGCGTTTACAGCGGCGGGAAATAACTTCGAACTGGCGATTGCGGTCGCTATCGGGACATTCGGAGTGACATCCGGCCAGGCGCTTGCGGGGGTTGTTGGTCCGCTCATCGAAGT
>CAYPAZ010000027.1:0-14595 GCA_964408835.1 uncultured Anaerolineaceae bacterium | reverse complement strand
TGTCCTAACGGCAAGCGGGCGATCGGTGGGGGTGCCAGCATCGCTCCGTTCGGCCAGGGCAGTGTGGCGCTGGAGAGTTCATATCCCGTCCTGGCGTCGAACCAGCCCACGGGATGGACCGCTGTGGCCGTCGAAGTCGTCGACACCGCGTCGAACTGGTCTCTGACCGTCTACGCGGTCTGCGCGACAACGGGGTAGGAGGTGCTGGAGCGGGCCCCGGCGAGCCGCGGGTCCGGCAGCACCTCCAACCTCAACCTGTGAGCCAGCGGGCGAGCGCCTTTCGCGCGAAATCCCGGGAGCGGGAGTCAGCGGCGACGAAGCGCTCGGTGTCGAGCAGCGCCTCGACGATGCCGGTGGGGAACAGGGCCCGGGGGTCTCCCCCGGGGAGCTGCGTCCGATGGGCGGCTATCGACGCAAGCTTCGTATCGTGGACGGATGAGAGGTCGACGGCCAGGTCGAACTCATCCGTCCCGATCGCATCGGGCGGCGGATGAGGAGGGGAACCCATCATGTCGAGGCACTTCTCGTACTGGGGCACAAAGAGACCGCGGGGAAAAGCTGGGAATAGCAGGCAGCTCTTCGTCGCCGGGACCAGCTCAAGTGCCCAGCGATAAACAATGAGGTGATCGGGGTGGCCGTACGCGCCATCGGCACCGGGCGCGATGAGGAGGTCCGCCTCGTGAAGGGAGGGGAGATGGGTAAGGGGATTGGCGGGGTGGTCAGCGAGGCCGCCATCGGGCAGGCGCAGGAACTCCGCTTGCGCCCCGAGCACGGCGCAACTGGCCTGGGCTTCTGCCTCTCTCGCGGGGGCGACATCAGCCATGGGAAGGCCGTCATGGCGCTTCCCCTGCTCGCCGCTGGTAACAAACACGACGGTGCAGTCCCACCCGTCGCGGGCGAGGAGCGCGGTTGTGCCGCCGCTGGCGTAGGCCTCATCGTCGGGATGGGGTGCGATGACGGCGAGCGCTGGCATGGCCGGATGGTACGGCGGCAGAGCCCTTAGTGCGGGCCAGCGGGGCCTGGATCCCGGTGTCCGCGGAGACTCCCATCCGCTTTGCGTCGGTAAAGCATCCGATTTCGGCATTGACACCGCCGGGCACGATACGTAGCGTCCGGGGCACCAGGATCTGGCGACCGCGGGGACATGCAAAGCGCTCACGCGTCGAAGCCAGCCGCGGGACCGGCAGCAGTCGCGCTCATGCCTGGATGACCCGCGCAACCGACTTGAGGGGACTCGCCGCCAGACGCCGACGCATCATGGGCAGGAGAAGCCCGACGGAGCGCTCCCGCCAAAGCGATCAAGGAGGCACCTATGGAAAATGACCGCATTCACCGGGCAACGTCGAGCGACGGAACCGAAATCGCCGGCCGGGTGCAAGGCCAGGGACCACCGCTTGTCGTCATCACCGGCACCGGCGATGGCGAAGGAAGGCAGTCGCTGCCACCGTTCCTCGACGAACGGCTTTCCTGCCATTGCATCAGCCTGCGCGGCCGGGGACTGAGCGGCGACCATCCCGACCACACGCCGGAGCGGCTGGTGGAGGACATCAGTTCGTTCATCGACAGCATCGGCGAGCCGGTAGCTGTGGAGGGACACTCCCGGGGTGCCGCCCTCGCGGTTGAGGTTGCGGCACGAAGCCAGAACATCTCCGCAGTCGCCGCGTACGAGCCGCATGCGCCCGAGTTCTATGGCGAGCAGGACGTGGCACGAGTCCAGGACGCGCTGTCGCGGATGCGCGACGCTGCGAATGATGGTCGGGTGGACGACGCGGCGCGGACGTTCCTGACCGATGTCGCCCTGGCCAGCGAACAAGACATGGCGATCATGTCATCGCCCGAGGCGATCGCGCCCCTGGCATCCGTGATGCCCGCCATCATCCAGGACATCGCTCACTGGGACTTGCCACGCGACGGTCGACTGCCGCGGCTCGAAGATGTCGCAATCCCGGTCCTGCTCGTGTATGGCTCGGAGTCCAACCCGTTCTACCCGAACGTCGTCGAGCAACTCGCTGCGCGGCTGCCCCAGGCTCGAGTGAAGAGGATGGACGGGCTCGGTCACTTCGGTCCCGTCTTCGCGCCCAAGCCGGTCGCGAACGAGTTTCTGCGCTTCTTCGCGGAGGCAGAGGTCGCGGCCTGAGCCCGGCTTACGTCACAAGGTTCGCGCTCGGGCATGGCCGGGGCTGGTATAGGGCGGAGCCCTTAGCGCTGTGCTAACGTAACGCCGCGCCGGGCCGAGCCCGGGAATCTGACTCGGAGGAGTGGCGTCGATGGCAGGCAGGCTCGAGGGCAAGGTCGCGATTGTTACGGGCGCTGGGCGCGGGATCGGGAGGGGTGAGGCACTGCTGCTGGCGGAGGAGGGCTGCCGCGTCGTCGTGAACGACTTCGGGGGCGGCACCGATGGCGCCGGCGGCGACAGCACGCCCGCGGAGGAGGTCGTCAGCGAAATTCAGAAGCTCGGGGGCGAGGCGGTGTCGAACTACGGCAACGTTGCATCGCTCGCGGATGGAGAGGCGCTGGTGAAACAGGCGCTGGACACCTTCGGGCGGCTCGACATCCTTGTGAACAACGCCGGCATCCTCCGGGACCGGATGATCTTCAACATGTCCGAGGACGAGTGGGACGACGTCATTGCCGTGCATCTCAAGGGCCACTTTACGGCGACGAAGTTCGCGTCGATCGTGTTCCGGCAGCAGCGTAGCGGCCGGATTGTGAACACGTCGTCCGAGTCCGGGCTGGGGAACATGGGGCAAGCGAACTACGCGGCGGCCAAGGAGGGGATTGTGGGGATGACCCGGAGCCTGGCGCTGGACCTCGGGCGATACGGAGTGACGGCGAACGCCATACGCCCGCGCGCTGCCACACGCCTGACCCTCAGCCCCGAGATGGAGGCGGCTCGCGCCCGCCGGGTCGAGACCGGCCGCGCCCCAACCGGCGTCTCGGCGGACCCGGCCGTGGCGCGGATAGCCACGCTTGCGCCGGAGAAGGTGGCGCCGCTAGTGGTGTTCCTGTGCACCGACGCCGCGGCCAACGTCAACGGCCGGGACTTCGTTGTCGGCGGGGACGAAGTGACGCTAATGAGCCTTCCCGCCCGCGAGCGAACTATCTACCGCGAGGGGGGCTGGGACATGGAGTCGCTGGAGAAGGTATTCCCGGGCACCATCGGGCGGGACCTCGTGAACCCGAGGCCCCCTGAGGCGCCGAAGGGATAGGGGCCGGTCCTGCCCCCTGAGCAGAGGGCAGGACCGTGGGATTCAGTCGAGGCGCTCGACGACCGTGGCCGTGCCGATGCCGCCGCCAACGCACATCGTGATCAGGCCGTACTTGCCGCCGGTGCGCTCGAGTTCGTTGAGGATCGTCCCGAAGAGGCGGGCACCGGTGCATCCGGTCGGGTGACCCAGCGCGATAGCGCCGCCGTTGACGTTCACCTTGCTCATGTCGGCGTTCATTTCGCGCTTCCACGCGAGGACGACAGAAGCGAAGGCCTCATTGATCTCGACGAGGTCGATGTCCCGGAGGGTGATTCCAGCGCGCTGGAGGGCAAGCGGGGTGGCGGTGATCGGACCGGTGAGCATCAGCTCCGGGTCTGACCCGACAACCGCCTGTGAGACGATTCGACCACGAGGCTTCCAGCCCATCTCCTTCGCCTTCTCGGGATGGGTGAGGAGGACCGCGGCGGAACCGTCGGTGATCTGACTGGAGTTCCCGGCGTGGTGGACTCCGTCCTCCTTGAAGCTGGGCTTGAGCGCAGAGAGGACCTCCGGAGTCGTGCCGGGGCGGATACCTTCGTCGAAGTCGATCATGGCTTCTTCCCAGGTCTCGGTACCGTCCGCGGCTTTGCTCTTCCTGTTGCCCTTGATGGGAATCATCTCGCCCTTGAAGCGGCCTTCCTTCTGGGCAGTCGCGGCCTTTTCCTGGGATTCGGCGGCGAACTCATCGGCCTCTTCGCGGGAGACTCCCCACTTCTCGGCGATGCGCTCAGCACTGAGCCCCTGGGAGACGAGGTCGTACTTGTCGCGCATGGCTTCGGTGAACGGGAATCCGAGGCCCTGGCCCATGTTCGCGCCCAGAGGGATCTGCGACATCCACTCGGTACCGCCCGCCACAACGACATCGTGAGCGCCAGAGGCGATCTGGTTCGCAGCGAAGTGGACCGCCTGCTGGCTGGAGGAGCACTGGCGGTCGAGCGTGACGCCCGGGATGGTATACGGCCAGCCGGCGGTGAGGACGATGTTGCGGGCGAGGTTCGTCGACTGCGCGCCGACTTCGCTGACGCAGCCATAGATGACATCGTCGACGACCTCTGGGTCGAAGTTGTTCCGTTCGACGAGGGAGCCGAGGAGGAGAGCGGATGTATCGATGGGGTGGCTCTTCGAAAGGACGCCGCCGCGGCGGCCAAGTGGGGTACGGACAGCATCGACGATTACGACTTCGCGCATTTGGGTTCCTTCGGTGGTGATGGGATTACTATGAAAGTGTAGCAGCCCGGGAAGCGCCGGAGCGTGCGGCCGGGCTACGCTGGTGGCGCGAGGAACCTGAGCGCTCGAGGCGCGATGGTGATCTTCGCGGGGAGCTGGCCGAAGTCTTCGCCGTCAAGGTCGACGGCTGTGGGCTTCGGGGAATCGAGTTCCACCAGCTTCGCAGGATGGCGGTCGATGCCATCCAGTTCAAGATGAGTCCCGCCGTTCTGCTGACCCCGGATGGCTTCCAGGATCCGGCGGCGGCTGACTGCGCCCCAGCGGAGGACATCGAGCAGGCCGTCGTCGGGCAGAGCGCCGGGAGCAGCGGTGAGGTCGCCGGCCCAGAGCTCCATGTTGTGGATAGAAACGGAGTTGTAGTCGCCATCGAAGCTCTGGCCGTCGATGGTGACCGTCATGGGGCGAGACATGGGGCCCGCCATCTTTACCCCGGTCATCACGAGATAGGGGGCTGTGTCACCGAGCCGCTTCAGCCAGCGAGGGACAGAGTGAGCGATTTCAGGCACCCAGCCTGCTGATGCCTCCAGGAGGAAGTAGCGGCGCTCCTCGGCGTCGAAGATACCCTGAGCGTCGCAGATCCCGGCATCGATAAGGCGTTCCTGTCCAGCGGCGATGGTGCGGAGGGCTGTGCGGGCGCGGCCAATACCGAGGCACTTGGCGATATCCTTGCCCGTGCCCATGCCGATAGTACCGATACGGACGGAGTCGCCGGCGCCCTCCTGCAGGATCCCGTTTGCGACTTCGTTGACGGTGCCATCGCCGCCGACTGCGATGAGGGTGTCATAGCCGCGACCGAGGGCGTCTTTCGCGAGCTGGATGCCGTGGCCCTGCTTCTCGGTGAAGGCAATCTCAGGTTCGATGCCGGCCTCGCGGATGGCAGCTTCGAGGCGGGGCCAGCGGCCATCGGTGCGGCCGCCGCCGGAGGCAGGGTTCACGATGAAGACTGTCGGCATCGCTAGAACTCCCCTCGCAGGCGCGAATCGGACGAGCTATCGGCGATGAAGAGGCCGAGCTCTGCGACGCGGACGGTGGTCTCGCCGTAGCCTTCGAAGCCCTCGCCGACAGTCTTGCCCTGGAGATACCGGGCGTAGATGCCCTCTGTGATGACCGCCAGCTTGTAGAGGGCCAGCACCTGGTAGAACTCGATGTGATCAACGCTGCGGCCGCTACGGCGGGCGTACTCGTCGACCAGCTCTGCGCGAGTCAGGAAGCCAGGTTTCGCGGTGACCTCGGTGAGGGCACGGGCGTGGCGGACTTCCGGCGGGTCGTCAGGGTCGCCCCAGTACCCGAGGGTGTAGCCGAGATCCGAGAGGGGATCGCCCAGCGTCGACATCTCCCAATCGAAGATGGCGAGGACGTGGCCAGGGTCGTTGGGGTCAAGCGCCATGTTCCCGAGGCGGTAGTCGCCGTGGACGATGGTCGGGGGCGGGGACTCGGGAATGGAGGCCCGGAGACGGCGGATGAGCTCACCGATGGCCGGCAGCTCCCGGGTCTCGGAGCGCTCCCATTGCTCGGACCACCGGCGGACCTGGCGTTCGAGGTAGCCCTCGGGGTGCCCGAAGTCTTCCAGCCCAACGGCCTTGTAGTCGACCGCATGGAGCTTCACCAGGGTGTCGACGAGCGCGAGGCTCATCGCGCGGCGTTGCTCTTCGCTATCGGCGTAGCCCTCGGGGATCTCGTCGACAATGATGACGCCGGGCCGGTAGTCCATGACGTAGAAGGGCGCGCCGTTGACCCCGGGGTCTTCGCACAGCGCGATGGGCCGCGGGGCGGGGACATCCGTCCCAGCGAGGCCCTTCAAGACTTTGTACTCGCGGGCCATATCGTGAGCCGTGGGGAGGACGTGGCCGAGGGGAGGGCGGCGAAGGACCCACTGCTGGCCCCCGCCTTCGACGAGGTAGGTGAGGTTGGAGCGGCCGCCGCTGATCATGCTGACGGTGAGGTCGGTATCGCCCCCGGGGACGTGCTGGGCGAAGAAGCGGGAGACGCCCGGGAGATCGATTCCGGCTGGCACTTCGGTTTCCATGAATGGCGAGTATATGTTGGGAGTCGCCCTCAGCGCAGCGCCACCATGTACAATCCCGCGGATTCGCCCGTGTTTGGGGGGTTCCCGGATGACCGACGATACCGCAGCCACAGAAGCCACGGATGTCTATCTCGACGCCAACGGGCTGAGACACCACCTGATCGCCAGGGGCGAGCCGGGCAAGCCCGTCGTGATGATGCTGCACGGGCTGGCGCAACAGGCGCACTCTTTCGACGTGGCGGCGGAGGCGCTGGCGGAGCGGTTCCAGGTGTTCTGCCTGGACGTTCGGGGGCGAGGCGAGAGCGAGTGGGGACCGGCAGAGGAGTACGGCACGGATTTCTACGTCGCCGACCTGGAGGCGGTGCGGGCGGCGCTGGGGATCAGCCAGATGGCGCTGGTCGGAACATCGATGGGCGGGCTCATCTCGCTGTACTACACGGCGAGGTTCCCGCAGCACGTGACCAGGATCGTCCTGAACGATGTCGGGCCGGAGATCTCGCCGGAGGGCCTGCAGCGGATCATGAGCTACGTCGGCCAGGCGCCAGAGGGGTTCGCGGATAAGAAGGCCGTGATCGAGTACTTCCGCGAGAACTACGCGCCCGTGGTGGCAGGGCGGAGCGACGACCAGGTTTGGGAGTACGCCCGCTGGAGCGTCAGAAAGTCCGACTCAGGGATGCTGACGTGGAAGATGGACCCGATGATCCGGCGGTTCCTCGGCGCCCAGCCTGAGTTGCAGCCCTGGGACGCGCTGAAAGCCGTCTCCTGCCCGGTGCTTATCGTCCGGGGCGCAGAGAGCGATGTGCTCTCGTCAGCGACCGCCGAGCAGATGGTGGCCACCCTTCCGGCGGCGGAGATCGTGGAGGTGCCCGGCGTAGGACATGCCCCGCTGCTCGACGAACCGGAGGCGGCTGCCGCGCTGGACCGGTTCCTTGGGTGAGCGGCGGGCCGGGTAGGAGAGACGCGAGTGCCGGAGTCGTTGAGTTGCGTGAAGACGGGCCAACACCAGGTGGCCATGCAGACCCTGCCGCTGCCAGACGAGCCGGGGCCGAACCAGGCGCTCATCCGGACGACCCTCGCGACCATCTGCGGGAGCGACATCCACATTGTCGACGAGATGCCGGTGCCGCCGGGCGTCCCGATGGGACACGAAGCGGTGGGGATCGTGGAGGCGGTCGGGGCCGGAGTGACGGCATTCAAGGCGGGTGACCGGGTAGCTGTGAGCTGCTTCGCCTGCTGCGGGTTCTGCGCGCAGTGCCAGCGGGGGGACCATCAGTTGTGCGAGACCTACGGCGCGCCGGGGAACCTGCTGTTCGGGGGCCAGGGGGAGTACTTCCTGGTGAACGGTGCCCAGACATCGATGGCCAGGATCCCGGACGCGCTCTCAGACGAAGACGTGATCTTCACGACCGACATCATGTCAACGGGTTTCGCGGCGATTGAACGCGCCGGGGTGGCCGCCGGAGACACGGTGGCGATCTTCGCACAGGGACCAGTTGGGCTCTGCGCGACGGCCGCGGCGCGGACGATGGGCGCGGGAACGATCGTCGCGGTGGAGTCAATCCCGGAGCGAGCGGAAATGGCGCGACGACTCGGCGCCGATGTCGTGCTGGAGCCGGGTGATGCCGTGACGCGGATCATGGCTTCGACCGGCAACAGGGGCGTGGACGTGGCCGTGGAAGCGTTGGGCCACCAGGCTACGTTCGAGAACTGCCTCACGGTGGCGCGACGGGGTGGCACGGTAAGCGTGGTCGGCGTGTTCAGCGCGTTCCCCACCCTGACCCTGCCCACCTCGGGCTCGTTCCTGCACAGGACTATCGTGACCACCCTGTGCCCGGTCGGGACAGAACGCCTGACGCGGCTCATGGCCTTGATCGCCAGCAAAAGGGTTGACCTCACGCCGCTGCTCACGCATTCGATGAAGCTGAGCGAGACCCCAGAAGCCTACGACCTCTTCCGGGGCCGAAGGGACGGCGTTCTCAAGGTTGGGCTGCGCCCGTAGCCCGTCGGGGCGGCGCATGTGAGACTGCACCCGTGGCTTCGATGGTGGTGACCGCGCGGGGAGTTGGGCTGGCCTACGGTGATCGGCGCGCGCTCGACGGGTTGGACATCGAGGTACCAGCAGGTTCGGTGTTCGGACTCCTGGGACCAAACGGAAGCGGCAAGAGCACCTTCCTGACCTTGCTTGCGGCGATGGAGCCGCCGCCTGAGGGCGAGATCCTGGTGTTCGGCGAAGAGGTGCGGCCTGCCTTGCGCGCCCGGGTTGGCACGGTGTTTCAGGAGAACACGCTCGACCCGGCCATGGGCGTATCGGCGGCGCTCAGGCTCTGCGCCCGCCTGTTCGGCGTCCAGGGGGGCTCCGCGGCAGGCGCACGGCTCCTCGAGGAGTTGGGACTGGCGGCCAGGGGCGGGGATGCCGTGGGGGCGCTCTCGGGTGGGATGCGACGGAGGCTGGAGGTCGGGCGGGCGTTGCTGCACGACCCGGAGCTGCTCCTTCTCGACGAGCCCACCACGGGGGTTGATCCGGACGAGCGCCGAGCGCTCTGGGCAGCGCTCCTGCGTGCACGTGGCGGTCGCACCATCCTCCTGGCGACGAACGACCTCGCGGAAGCGGACCAGGTGTGCGACCAGGTCGCGTTCATCCGAGACGGCAGAGTTGTGGCGAGCGGTACGCCCGAGGAACTGAAGCGGGGCCTTGGGAGAGAGTCAGTGCGGCTAGACTGGCCGGGCGTCACCGAGGACGAACTGGAGCTCGCGGCCCGGTGGCCCGGATCGCACTCGGTCAGCAGGGAAGGCGACCGCATCCAGCTGACCGTGGACGACGCTGGGGCGGTTGTGCCGAAGCTGTTCGAGATTGGGCGTGGCCGGATCCACCAGGTCCAGATCGAGGTCGCTTCGCTTGAAGACGCCTACTTCCTCCACGTGGGCTCACGGGTCCGGGAAGGAGAGGCGGCGCGATGAGCGCCGTGATGGCCTGCGCCGCGCTGTTCGAGCGAGACATCCTCGCTGTGGCGAAGGCGAGGTCGCAACTCTACTCCTCGATGCTGATGCCGCTTGCGTTCCTGGTGTTCCTGGGGGTCGGCGTCTCCGAGGGGCTTGAGCCGTCGAACCTGAGCGACGGGAACTACACCGCCTACCTTGTCGCTGGCGTGGTGACGATGACCGCTGTCTTTTCCTCCACGTTTTCAAGCGCGAGCTACTACCGGGACCGTGACACGGGCATGCTGCGCGTGTTCCTGAGCTCGCCGCATTCGGCGCGGGTTGTGCTGGTGGGCAAGTCGCTGGCCGGGGTATTCATTGGGACTGCCCAGTGCCTCGTTGTGTTCGGGATCGCGGCGCCGTTCGTCGAATTCGAGTGGCAGTACGGGGTCTTCCGAGGGCTGCTGGTGGCATTGGTCGCGGTGCTGCTGCTGAACCTGTTCCTGGCGGGGCTGGCGCAGGCGCTGGCCTCACGGGTCTCGACCATGCAGGGGTTCCACCTGGTGATGAACCTCGCGCTGTTCCCGCTGCTGTTCTTTTCGGGGGCGTTCTTCCCGGTGGCGAACCTGCCCGGGTGGCTCGAGGCGCTGGCGATGGTGAACCCGCTCTCCTACGCGGTGGACGCGCTCGTGTTGGCCGCGTACGCGGGCGACGCGGACGAGTACTTTGGCCTGGTGGTCGACTTTGCGGTGCTGGGGGTGCTCGCGGTCGGCGTGTTTGGGCTGGGGCTAGCGAAGACTCCCCGGCTCACCTGGAGCGGGCGGTAGGCCGTTCGACCGATCGTGTCCGGCGTGGCTACAGCACTTGACATGCGGTCGTTTCTCGATAATCTCTACCGACATAGTCATGAATCCCGACCGAGCGACCCCCCGATGGCTCCGAGATGGAAGCGTTGACGAGCCCCCGGACGCCCGGGAGCAGGCGGTGCTGATCGAGGTCTTGCGCGCGATGCGGAGGGTGAGCCATGGAACCATCCAGATCGCTCTACAGGATTCGAGAGTAGTCCAGATCGACACGACGGAGAGGAAGCGATTATGAGCGGCGCGACCTGTATCCAGCGGGAGTGAAGCCCGCGAGTTGACCACGGCTGACCAGACAACTGGAGGCCCTTCCCAATGGGAAGGGCCTCGTGCGTTTCCGGTGTATCCGGCAAGTAGAACGTGAGGAACTTCATGAAATGGAATTTGCTGCTCCCCCTGGCTCTCATCGTCGCCTTGTTCGGGGCCGGGGCTTGCGGGGGGGACGACGCCAGCGACCTTCCCGGCCCAGGGACGCCTTCGGCGACCGGTCAGCAGGGAAGTGCGCCCATAAACCTCCGCCTCGGTTACTTCCCTAACCTGACGCACTCTCAGCCGCTCGTAGGGTTGGGCCGCGGCACCTTCGCCGAAGAGCTCGGCGAAGGCGTGAGGATCGAAACGATCCAGTTCAACGCCGGAGGACAGGTCATCGAGGCTCTGTTCGCCGGCGAAATCGACATCTCCTACATCGGGCCGAACCCGGCTATCAACGGCTACGTCCAATCCGGGGGCACCGCCCTGCGAATCATCGCCGGCGCCACAAGCGGCGGCGCATTGTTCATCGTCCGGCCCGACGCGAGGATCGCCGGGCCCGAGGACCTGCGCGGCAAGCGGATCTCCACTCCCGCGCTGGGGAACACCCAGGACGTGGCACTCCGCGCTTACCTCATCGAACACGGCTACGACGTCGATGAGTTCGGAGGCGACGTGACGGTACTGCCGGTGGCCAACCCCGATGCCCTGAACCTGTTCCGGCAGGGGAACCTGGACGGAGCCTGGGTTCCTGAGCCGTGGGGGACACGACTCATTCAGGAAGCGGGAGGGGAGGTCTTCCTCGACGAGCGCGACCTCTGGCCGGACGGCAAGTTCGTGACAACACATGTCATCGTGCGAACCCAGTTTCTGGAGCAGCACCGAGACGTGGTAGAGCGCTTCCTACGAGCACACGTCAAGACCACACTCTGGATCCGCGACAACCCAGTCCAGGCGCGGGCTCTCGTCAACGACGCAATCGAGGAGATCACGAGCGCGCGGCTCCCTGACGAAGTACTGGACGCGGCGTGGGAGAACCTCGACATCACATACGACCCGATCTCGTCGAGCCTCCTGCGTTCCGCGGAAGATGCGTACGCGCTCGGGTTGCTGGAGAGTGAGCCAAACCTGCAAGGTATCTATGCCCTTGATCTGCTGAACGAGGTGCTCGCGGAGCTTGGACTGGAGCTGGTTGAATGACGGCCGCCGCTGGCCTTCTCGCGGGCTCGGGGCCGAGTCCGGCCACGTCCAGGACGGGTGGCGCCACCCTGGAGGTGGCCGGACTCACAAAGCACTTCAAGAGCCGCAGACAGGACACGGTGGCGCTCGCTGATGTGTCCCTCTCGGTGCGCGATGGCGAGTTTGTTTGCGTTGTCGGGCCTTCCGGATGTGGCAAGACGACGCTGCTGAACATCGTGGCCGGTTTCGACATCGCGGACTCGGGTACGGTGACGGTCGGCGGGCGGCCAGTGACTGGACCTGGCCCCGACCGGATCGTGGTATTCCAGGAATCCGCTCTGTTCCCGTGGATGAACGTGCGCTCGAACGTGGAGTTCGGGCTGCGGCTAGCGGGGATGGGCCGGAAGGAACGCCGGGAGCGAGCGATGGAGTACCTGGCTCTGGTCGGGCTCGACAAGTATGAGAGGGCGTACGTCCATGAGCTGTCCGGGGGAATGAAGCAACGGGTGCAGCTCGCTCGATCGCTCGCAGTCGACCCTGCGATGCTTCTGATGGATGAGCCATTCGCAGCGCTTGACGCCCAGACCCGCGATGTGTTGCAGGACGAACTTCAAACCATCTGGCAGCGGACCGGCAAGACCATCCTGTTCATCACCCACAACGTCCGCGAGGCGGTCCTCCTCGCGGACCGCGTGGTGGTGATGGCATCGAATCCCGGGCGGGTGAAGCGGGAGATTGCGATTACGCTGGAGCACCCCCGGAGCGCCGACTCGCACGCGGTTGTCGACCTCGCCGCAGACATCCGGGAAGAGCTGCGCGACCCGACGCATCTGGCGAAAGAACCGGGGGAGCGCTATGCGATTTAGCGTGCCTCGGCCCGACCCATGGAAACTCCTGCGAATTCTCGGGTTCTACGCTGCGCTCCTGGGGGCGTGGTGGCTGGTCACAGCCGAGCTGGAGGTCTGGGAGCCGTACGTGGTGCCGTCGCCTCAGAGTGTGTGGGCCTCGCTGGATCGGCTGTGGGAACAGGGCCGTCTGCAGACGGCGACGCAGACAACGCTCGGGCGCATGGCGATAGGCTACGCGCTCTCGCTTGGCGTTGGCCTCGTCGTCGGCGTCGCGATGGGCGCGTGGAAGTGGGTCGACGAGACAGTGGGCAGCCTTGTGCTTGGCATCCAGTCGCTGCCGAGCGTCACCTGGTTCCCGCTGGCGGTGCTGTGGTTCGGGCTGGACGAGAAGGCGATCATCTTCGTCGTCTTGATGGGCTCAGTCGGCTCGATTGCGATCTCGGCGCGGTCGGGGGTCCGGAACATCCCGCCGCTGCAAATGCGGGCGGCCCGGATGTTCGGTGGGCAACCGTGGCACCTCTACGGGCTGGTAGTCATCCCGGGGATGCTGCCGTCTCTGGTGCAGGGGTTGAAGCTGGGCTGGTCGTTCGCCTGGCGGTCGCTCCTTGCGGCCGAATTGCTCTTCGTGAGTGCGAGCCTGGGCTACCTCCTGAGCGTGGGGCGGGACCTGAACAATGTCAGCCTCGTCGTCGCGGTCATGATGGTCATCGTCGCGCTGGGGTTGATCATCGACCGGCTGGTGTTTGCGCGAATCGAGGCGTGGGTCGCCGGCCGGTGGGGCCTGGCCCGAGCCTGATGGACGCAGGAAGGGCGCCCGTTGGCGCCCTTCAGTGGTCGGTCAGCGGGTGCAACTAGGCCAGCGCGGCCTGTGCCTGCTTGGCCAGCGCGGCGAAGGCATCGGGCCGGGTGACGGCGAGGTCGGCGAGGGTCTTGCGGTCGAGCTCGATGCCGGCGCGCTTGAGGCCGTTCATCATGCGGCTGTAGCTGAGCCCGTTGAGACGGGCGGCGGCGTTGATGCGGATGATCCAGAGTTCACGGAAGTCGCCCTTGCGGTCGCGTCGGTCGACGTAGTTGTAACGGAGGGCATGGAGCATGCTCTCGTTGGCACGGCGGAAGATGCGATGCCGCTGGCCGGCATGGCCTTCGGTGAGTTTGAGGATCTTCTTGTGGCGGCGATGGGCCGTGACGCCACGCTTTACGCGAGTCATGGTTGTTGGCTCCTGGCGCTAGTTCCCGTTGAGCATGCGGCGGACGTTCCCGGCGACTGAGTCGTGTACGGGGACGGTCCGGCCCATAAGCACGCCGATGGGCTGGCGCTTCTTGCGGCGCATGTTGTTGCGACCGCCGTACATCCGCATGATCTTGCCGGAGCCGGTTACGCGGAAGCGCGCGACGGCGGCCTTCTTTGGCTTGAGCTTGGGCACTTCAGTCTCCAGTGGCGGTGGCCGTGGCGAGGGTTTCTTCCTCGGCCTCGTCCACGTCATCTTCAGGTTCGTCGCCTTCGCCGACGACGGGAGCTGCCGCAACAGCTGCTTCGAGCTCTTCGTCTTCTGCCTCAGTCGAGTCAGTTGCCACGGCCTCAGATTTCTCAGCGGCCTCGGCCCTTGCACGAGCGGCGATCTTCTTCTTATCAGGTGCGAGGATAACGGTCATGTGGCGGCCCTCGAGCTGGGCGTCTTTTTCGACCAGCGCGACTTCCTCGAGGCTCTTGGTGACGCGATCGAGCAGGTTTTTCCCGATCTGGGGATGGGTGATCTCACGGCCGCGGAACATGACGGTGAGCTTGACCTTGTCCCCCTGTTTGAGGAGCTTGGCGGCGGTTCGCGTCTTGAAGTCGACATCGTGGTCATCGATCTTCGGCTTCATGCGGACTTCGCGCAGCTGGACGTTGGCCTGGTGCTTCCGGGCTTCGCGCTCTTTCTTGGACTGTTCGTACTTGAAGCGGCCGAAGTCCATGAGGCGCGCAACTGGCGGACTCGCCTGTGCGGCGACCTCGACGAGGTCGACATCTCGCTGGCGGGCCATAGCAAGAGCTTCGGCTG
>CAYPAZ010000026.1:2872-14958 GCA_964408835.1 uncultured Anaerolineaceae bacterium | reverse complement strand
GTACCTGCTCAAGCACTTCCAGCGGTTCGCGCGCTGAGCGTTGTGCCAGCCCCAGCATGACGCCTCGAAACCGGCTATGATCCTCGCGTGGACACCCTCGACACCCTCGGCCGGCCGCTCCGCGACCTCCGTATCTCGGTCACGGATCGCTGCAACTTCCGCTGCACCTATTGCATGCCCCGGGAGGTCTTCGGCCCGGGTTACCAGTTCCTCGACCGCTCAGACCTGCTCACCTTCGAGGAAATCACCAGGCTCGCCGCCATCTTCGCGGGGCAGGGGGTCAACAAGCTCCGGATCACCGGCGGCGAGCCGCTCGTCCGGCGTGACCTGCCTCGCCTCATCCGAATGCTCTCAGAGGTCCCCGGTATCGACGACCTGACGCTCACGACCAACGGCTCGCTGCTCGCGACCCACGCTTCCGCACTCCAGGCCGCGGGACTGAGCCGGGTGACGGTCTCGCTCGACTCGCTTGACGACGCGGTCTTCCAGGAGATGAACGATGCCTCCGTGCCGGTCGCCAGGGTGCTCGAGGGCATCGATGCGGCGGCCGAGGCGGGCCTGAGACCCGTCAAGGTCAATGCCGTTGTGAAGAGGGGCGTTAACGACCACACCATCGTCGACCTGGCACACCACTTCCGGGGAACCGGCCACATCGTGCGCTTCATCGAGTACATGGATGTCGGCAACACGAACGGCTGGCGCCTGGACCACGTAGTCCCGGCACAGGAGATCGTCGAACGAATCGACGCGGCCTTCCCGCTGGAACCCGCCGACGCGAACTACCGCGGCGAAGTCGCGCGACGCTGGCGCTACCGCGACGGGGCGGGCGAGATCGGAGTGATTGCTTCGATCACCGGGCCGTTCTGCGGTGACTGCACGCGCGGTCGGCTCTCACCAGAGGGCCAGCTGTTCACGTGCCTCTTCGCCGCCCGCGGGCTCGACCTCCGCACGCTGCTGCGCAGCGGGGCCAGCGACGAGGACCTGACAGAAGCCGTACGCGGGGTGTGGTTGAAACGGGCCGACCGCTATTCTCAAGTCCGGTCTGCCGCGACCGTGCCGCTGGCGAAAGTGGAGATGTCGCACATCGGCGGCTGATCCCCGGTACCTGCTGGCCGGTGTGTCCGGCTTATGGCACTCTGGCCCGGGGACGGGCTCGACCGCGAGCCACACGAGCAGGACGCCACCGGACCAACGCAGGTCCACCATCCACTATGACCAACGCCCAGCGCCTCGCGTTCGCCACGTGCCTGGCGACGCTATTCCTCATCGGAGTAGGGGTGTACGTCCGGGCGACTGGCTCGGGCCTCGGCTGCCCCGATTGGCCACTCTGCCATGGCAGAGTGGTCCCACCCACCGACAGTCACCACACGATCATCGAGTTCTCCCATCGGCTTGTCGCGTCGATCGTGGGGTTCATGGTGATCGCCACGGCGGTCATGGCCTGGAAGTTCTACCGGCATGTGCCGTTCGTGGTGTTCTTTGCCCTCGTGACCGTCCCATTGGTGGGTATCCAGGGGTTGCTCGGCGCGCTGACAGTCGTGCGTGAGCTTCCACCTGAAATCGTTGCGACCCACCTCGTGACCGCCATGGTCGTCCTTGGCACTGAGCTATGCGTCGCGGTCGGGATGTACCTCGAAGATCCCGCCCGGCGCGAGCGGCTGCGGCAGCTCGCCCGGCCCGACACGTCCTCCCTCCGGACTGCCCTCGTGGTCACGCTGGCCTGGCTTGCGGCCCTGATGTGGATCGGGGGCTATATGGCCGAGAGTGGCGCGAGTACGGCCTGCGAGGGCTGGCCGCTGTGCAACGGCTCCGTGCTCCCCGCAAACGACAGCCAGGAGATTACGCACATGGTCCACCGCTACCTGGCCGCGGGGCTGTCTCTGCTTCTCGTCTGGGTCGGGGTGGCGCTGTGGCGCTTACGCGGTGGGCTCCCCTACGCCTCCGTCACTGCGGCGGTGCTCGCGGTGCTATACCTGGTGCAGGTGATGGTCGGCGCCCTGAACGTCTGGTACACCTTCCCGACGAGCCTCGCCGTTAGCCACACCGTGATCGCCTCGCTCGTGTGGTTTGTGCTGGCGGGCACAATCGTGGTCGCCTACTATGCCCCTGTCGCCGAGCGCAGGATGGCGACGCTCTCACCCGCCGAGGTAACCGCTTGACCGCTAACGCCCTTCCGATGGCCCGCGCTTCGTTCGGCACGACCATCCGGAACTACGTCTCGCTAGTGAAGCCACGGATCATTTCGCTGCTCCTGATCACAACGGTCCCGGCGATGGTGGTGGCGGAACGCGGATGGCCCTCCGGCTGGCTGGTCCTTGCCACGCTCATCGGGGGCTCACTGTCGGCTGCCGGCGCGAACGCCATCAACTGCTGGTACGACCGTGACATCGACGGGATCATGCGCCGGACGCAGGATCGCCCGCTGGTCACCGGGGCCGTCGTGCCGGTTCACGCGCTCGTATTCGGGATCGTCCTGGGGACGGTCGCGTTCGGTTTCCTGTGGGCTACAACCACCTTCGCCGCCGCGGCCCTGGCACTCGGCGCGCTGCTCTTCTACGTCTTCGTCTACACCATCTGGTTGAAGCGCCGCACCCCTCAAAACATCGTCATTGGCGGCGCCGCCGGGGCGTTCCCACCCATGGTGGGCTGGGCCGCGGTGACGGGGGATCTCTCCCTCGCTCCGTTCGTCATGTTCGCAATCATCTTCTTCTGGACGCCGCCCCACTTCTGGGCGCTCTCCCTTCGCCTCCGCGATGACTACGCGGAGGCCGGCGTCCCGATGCTCCCCGTGACCGATGGGCCCGCGATCACCCGGATCCAGATTCTGCGCTACTCGGTCATGCTCGTGGTCATATCGGTGTTGCTCGCGCCAGCCGCGGAACTGGGGCTGATCTACATCGGCAGCGCTCTCGTGCTGGGCGGCGTCTTCACCTGGTATGCGTACACCCTCTGGGCCAGGCCGGACCGCAACGACCCCATCGGGCTCTACAAGTACTCCCTCCTCTACCTTGCGTTGCTCTTCGTCGTGATGGCGGTGGACACGCTGGTCCTGGGCTAGAGCGGCATACCATGGCTCCCCGGCTCCTTCTCCCCACGCTGGGCCTGGCGGTGGCGCTCGTCGCCTTTGTGGTCATCCGGGTCTGCGCCGACGATAGCGGACCCGGCACCACCGGCGAGGTCGTGGGCGTCGTCGTAGACGTGACCCCGGGCGAGGGCTTCGGCGTCGCACGATTCGTGCTGATTACCGCGACTGGCGATACGCTCACCTTCGCGGTCGCACCTCAGGCTACGGACGGGGAAGGCGGCCCCGTGACCTACGGCCACATGCTCCAGGACGCCGCGCTCGGCGAAGAGACGCTGGTGCGGTATTGGGAGGAGGGCGCAGCGCGGATCGCCGTGGTGGTGGGCCATCCTCGCGGTCACTCCCCGACATCGGAACCCTAGCCGGCAGAGGTTCCAGCCCTCTGCCGCTCTGCGCGCTCCCGGGCAAGGCGACGATCAACCCGCTTCGCTTCGCGCTCCTCGTGCTTCACCCAACCATAGGCTACGAACGCCATCGCCGTGATGAACAGCAGGTCGCCGACGACCCACATGATGATCCCCGCCATTTGCTGGTCGTTCAGGGGGGTGGGCCCCCAGTCGCGGGCGAGCGTGAGGTAGTGGTCGTACATGACTGTGTTCGAGCTGTAGATGGCCACGCCGAGGAAGGAGTTCTGGGGCATCTGGAGGAAGAGGTAGAGCAGCCGGACGGGGTGGTTCATCCGCCATCGGGTCGGGTCAACCGCGACCACCTGCCACCAGAACAGCAACGCCGCTGACAGGTACAGGATGTGCTCACCGCGGTGGATCCACACGTTCTCCAGCGACTCCTCGTAGAGCGGCGAGAAGTGGGAGCCCCACATCGTGGCCGCGAACACCAGCCAGGCGACCACCGGGAACGAAATCACGCCCACAACCCGGCTGTGGAGGATCGGCAGGAGCACCCGGCGCCGCACGCGGGGCGATGCGGCGCGAAGCGCCAGCGTCAGCGGTGTGGAAAGGATGAACAGCGGCGCCGAAATCATGGTCAGGATCAGGTGCTGGACCATGTGGACTGAGAACAGCGTCGTGTCGTAATACGCCACGGGGGAGAGCAGCGCGATCACGATCGACACCTGCGCTGCGACGAAGAACGCGACTCGCTTCCGGGGATACGGCGAGGCCGGGTGCTCCCGGTTCACCTTCCCAACTCCCAGCCAGTAAAGCCACGAGCTAAGGAGCAGCAGCAGGATGGCGATGGGGTCAAGATCCCAGGCGGTCCACAGCGTGGACGGCCCCGGCTTGTCGGGGGCAGCCCCGTGGGCGAGCGCCGCGCCGGGGAGCAATGCGACCCCCGCAGCGGCAGCCAGCCAGCTCGCCCGTCTCACTGGAGCACCGCATCGAGTGCGGCGCGGAGTTCCGCTTCGCCAATGATGCCTTCGAAGCTCCCGGCGATGCGGCCTTCGGCATCCGTCACGAACACCCACGGCTCGATGGTCAGCCCCCACTCGTCGACGGCGGGGACGCGCTGCGGGCTCGTGGTGTCGAACGCTTCATAGACTTCGACGTGGACGAACACCACATCGCTGCCGTAGGACGCCTTCACACGCTTCAGGATGTCCACGACCGGTCCGCAGGTTTGCGTCGTGCAGAGAGCCGGCGTTGCGAACGCGATGACCGCTGGCCTGCCACTGGTCACGGCTTCCGCCACGGTCGCCTCGTAGAGCGAGGGGTCCGGGTCATCGTCGGAAGTCAGCTCCGCGAGGGGGGTGTCGGCCAGCGTCCGGGTGACGCTCGCCGGCGCGGGGTCGCCCAGGCCGGGGACCGATGCGGAGGGCCTCACGGCGAACCGTGCCCGGGCAACCTCGTCGTAGCCGTCGGCGCGGATCTCAACTCCCCACGGGCCATCGGTCTCGAACGAGACGTGGCCGACGAAGTAGCCGCGCTCGGTCCCCTCGATCGGCACGAAATCGAGTCGCGCGCTACTGCGTTCCGCCGGCTCGCCCGCAAGGTTGAAGAACGTCGCCTCGACCGACGCCGCGCGCAGCGGCTGTAACCCATCGAGCACCCCAACGACGACCCTGTTCTCACCGGGAACGAGCGCGCTGGAGGCGACAATCGCCCGAAGCCCTTCGATGGAGAGCTCCGTGTCATCCCACGGGTTGCTGGAGTCATCCGAACACGCCGTAGCCAGCGCTACGACCGCTACCGCCACCACCACAAGACGCTCGAAGATCGGCATTGGACGCTGGTGGCAGGTTCGCATATCGGGGACGCCGGTGCGAGCCGGGTGAGGCCCGTCCGTCGAACGCTGTACCGGGCCTCGGAGAGTACGCTCCTCTCATGCTCTCGCGTTTGTGGGCTGCGATGAAGCTGCGGTGTCCCAGGTGCTACCGGGGCGCGGTGTTCCGGCGCAACCTCGCGACGAACACGGAGTGCGCCGTGTGCGGGCTCCGTTTCCTGCGCGAACCTGGCTACTTCACGGGCGCGATGTATGCGAGCTATGCCCTCGGGATAGTTACCACCACGCCGGTCTGGATGACCCTGCTCTTCCTTGGTCAACCGGCATGGATGGTGATGACCGTGGCGGCAGCGCAACTCGCCATCTCGACACCAGTATTCTTCGTCTATTCGCGCGTGATCTGGCTCCACCTCGACCATGCCTTCGACCCTGTCTGACATCGCGCGGCGCTGGAGTCCGCGTTTCCTTGACACCGGTAGAAGGCGGCCATATAACTTCGGCTGTGACGCCGTTCACAACCCACTCCTCAGGGGCGCGCAGCGCCATGCCTGCGGACGCGGACGGGTCAGGAAGGGGAGCCTGAGCAAATGCGTCTGCCGTTGAAGCGCGTCTCGGCCCGGAAGGGCGCCGTCCTCGTTGCGGTCGCCATCCTGGCACTCGTTTCCCTTGAGACGGCATCCGCACAGGCCGGCGTCCCCACGCCGATCACCCGTGAAGGCGACAAGACCCGGGATCTCTACCTGTTCATTCTCGCGCTCGCTCTGGCCGTGTTCCTGGTCGTGGAAGTGGCCCTGGTTTGGGCGATCGTCCGCTACCGCAAGCGCCCCGGCGTCGAGCCAAGTCAGATCCATGGGTCGACCGCCCTGGAACTGACATGGACCGGTATCCCGCTGCTGATCGTGGCCGCGATCTTCACCTTCTCGTTCATCACCCTCAACGCAATCGAGAACGACGCGGACCCGGAGGACCTGACGGTCACGGTCCAGGGTTTCCAGTGGCAGTGGCAGTTCAGCTACGAGAACAACGATCTCGGCCCCGGCTCCGACCCCAACGCCGCGGGTGGGTTCAGTATCCTTGGCACACCTACCGAGATTCCCACCCTCGTGATCCCGGCGGGTGAGCGAGTCGAATTCATCCTCCTCGCCAGCGACGTGATCCACTCCTTCTACGTCCCCGCCTTCCTCTACAAGCTCGATCTGATCCCCGGCCGGGAGAACAGGTTCACGATCACCGCCCACGAAAAGCACATCGGGGTCTATACCGGCCAGTGCGCTGAGTTCTGTGGCCTGGACCACGCCTTCATGCTGTTCAACCTGGAGATTAAATCCCGAGCAGACTTCGACCAGTGGGTCGCGGAGCAGCAGTCAGGAAACTAGCATCCTTCGCCGCCAGCCCGGGCGGCGCCGAGGAATCCATCGGGCGGAGCACAGGCCCTTCGGGGCGAGGAGGAACAGGCAAACATGGCGACCGTCGCGATCCCGGGCCGTGCGGGCTATGCCAGGCCAGCGT
The DNA here is from genome assembly GCA_964408835.1 of uncultured Anaerolineaceae bacterium. GTDB lineage: Bacteria > Chloroflexota > Dehalococcoidia > Tepidiformales > Tepidiformaceae > CAYPAZ01. The sequence goes on along the minus strand of CAYPAZ010000026.1, from coordinate 8,189 downwards.
TGCTGGACTGGATAACCACCGTTGACCACAAGAAGCTTGGCATCCTCTACCTCTTCACCACGATGTTCTTCTTCGCGGTCGGAGGGGTTCTCGCGCTGCTCGTCCGCACCCAGCTAGCCGTCGCCGATAGCGGGTTCATGAGCCCGGACACCTACAACCAGGTGTTCACGATGCACGCCTCAGCGATGCTGTTCCTCTTCATCATCCCGGTGTGGGCCGGCTTCGGGAACTACTTCGTTCCCCTCCAAATTGGCGCCGCCGATATGGCGTTCCCGCGGATCAACGCACTCTCCTTCTGGCTGGTCCCCCCGGCCGGCATCATCATGTTCTCCGGTTTCCTCGTGGACGGCGGAGCAGCCAGCGCCGGCTGGACCGCCTATAGCCCCCTCGCCCGAACCCTCGGCACCGGGATGGACCTCTGGATCATCGCTGTCCTCCTGCTCGGTATCGCATCCACCATCGGCGCGGCGAACTTCATGGTCACCATGTTCAGGATGCGCGCCCCCGGAATGACCATGTTCCGCATGCCGATCTTCTGCTGGACGATGATGGTCACGTCCGTCCTCCAGCTCCTCGCGACGCCGGTCCTCGCCGCCGCCCTCGCCATGCTCTACATCGACCGCAACTACGGCGGCTCGTTCTTCGATCCCAACGGCGGCGGCAACGCCGTGCTCTGGCAGAACGTGTTCTGGTTCTACAGCCACCCGGCCGTCTACATCATGATCCTGCCGGGCATGGGCATCGTCTCGGAGATCCTGCCCGTGTTCTCACGGAAGCCGCTCTTCGGCTACAAAGCCTTCGTCTTCGCGACGATGGGCATCGGCGCCCTCGGATTCAGCGTTTGGGCGCACCACATGTTCACCACCGGAGCAGTCCTCAAGCCGTTCTTCGCCTTCATGACCGCCATGATCGGCGTGCCGACCGGGGTGAAGATCTTCAACTGGCTGGGGACGCTCTGGAAGGGTTCAATCACTTTCGAAACGCCGATGTTGTTCGGCCTTGGCTTCGTCGCTATGTTCCTCATAGGCGGCATCAACGGGACCTTCAGCGCCGCTGTGCCGGTCGACTTCGCCATCCACGACACCTACTTCGTCGTCGCCCACATCCACTACGTGCTGTTCGGCGGCGCGGTGTTCGCGGTGTTCGGGGGCCTGTACTACTGGTTCCCGAAGATCTGGGGGCGGGCACTCAACGAGAACCTCGGCAAGCTCCACTTCTGGTTGCAGTTCGCCGGATTCAACCTGGCGTTCTTCCCGATGCACCTCCTGGGTCTCGACGGCATGCCCCGGCGCATCGTCACCTACTACAACACCGACTGGGAGCTCATGAACATGATCTCCACGGCCGGCGCGTTCCTCATCGGGGTTTCGGGACTCGTGTTCCTGCTGAACGTGATTATCACCTTCCTCAAGCCCAAGGATCAGCCCAACGACCCCTGGGAAGGGAACACGCTCGAGTGGCATACCTCGTCACCGCCGCCCGTCTACAACTTCGATGACCTCCCCGAAATCCACTCCGAACGGCCGCTGTGGGACCTCCGCCACGGCTCGAGCTCGGGTCACTAAGGCGCTGGCGAGGTAAGGACGCAAATGGCCGCACACGGAGCAACCCACGGACGCCAGCCCCTCAGCAACACCATGCTGGGGTTCATCCTGTTCGTCGCCTCGGAAGTCATGTTCTTCGGCGGGCTCTTCGCCGCCTACTTCGTCGCGCGGGCGGATGCGCCTTCATGGCCGCCGCACGAACTCCTTAGCCCCGAACAGATCGCGGCGGGCGTCGAGCTCGAACTCCATGTCGCGCTGCCGGCTTTCGCAACGGCCATCCTCGTGCTTTCTTCCGTGACGATGCAGATCGGCGTCTGGCAGATCGCACGAGGCAACCGGACCGGCCTCATCTGGTGGCTCGTGGTCACCATCGTCCTCGGGCTCGCCTTCCTCGCCATGCAGCTCTACGACTACCAGCAGCTGCACTTCGGTGCGAGCGACACCGTCTACGGCACCACGTTCTATACGCTCACCGGCTTCCACGGCGCCCACGTCGCCGGCGGCGTGCTGTTCATGTTCGTCATTCTCATGCGCTCGCTGGCGGGGCAGTTCTCCGCCCGATCACATGAGGCCGTCGAAGCTTGCTCGTTCTACTGGCACTTCGTCGACGTGGTCTGGATCATCCTCTTCACCATGCTCTACATCATCGGCTAGCCCGGCACGCCCTCAGGAGACCATCTCAATGGACCAACACAGCGAACACGACAGCGCCGGGGGACACGGAGTCCACCTCCCTGACCCCAGCGTGTGGCCGTTTGTGGCCGGGTTCGCTGCGCTCCTGCTGGGGTTCGCGCTGGTGTGGTGGGCAAGGGACCCGGGAAGCGACATCGCCGGCCCGTTCCTTGGCGCTGCCGCCGTCAGCGCCCTCATCGCCGCTGCCGGGTGGTCCTACCAGGACGGCGTGATGAAGCGGAAAGCCGAAGAGGGGGCCCACGACGAGTCCCGTGACGCCCGTTACACCCAGGTCATCACCTTCGCCGTCCCTGAAGGACAGCTCGATGCCGCCCGCGCCTCGGGCGGGCTCGTTGACGCGCTGAACGGCGCAGCCGGCGTGCTTCACAACATGGCAGGCTTCCAGGACCTCCGCGTCATCGTCTCGCCCGCGACGACGGGCCCCGCTCAGGTGCTGGTCGAGACGACGTGGTCCGGGAAAGACGAACTCGCTTCCTACCAGGAGAGCCAGCAGACCATCCTCGACCTCATCGCCGCCCACCCCGACGACGTCGTCACCGGCTCCGTCCAGGCATTCGACATGGAGGTTGTGCGGGACACGAAGGACATGGCGTTCCGCTTCAGCCTCGCCTCCACGGCCATACTCGCGACCTCGCTGGCGCTCGGAGGACTGACCCTCGCGTTCGGTCTTAGCGTGTTCCAGGAAGAGAAGACCGCCGCCGGCAACGGCGGGCCGCCCCCGGCCTTCGATGGCACCATCGTCGCCCAGAACACGCTCTTCCGGCAGACGGCTTTCAGCCTCCCTCCCAACACCGAAGTCACACTCACGCTCGACAACCGGGAGGCTGTGGGCCACAACATCGAGTTCTTCGCGGACGAACTGGGCGGAACCTACCTGACCGGGTGTACCTCCGGCTGCCGGGACGATACCGACGAGGTTCGCACTACCCTCCGCGTCGGGCCCGTGGTCGATGCCTTTACATTCACCACGCCTGGTCCGGGAGAATATCCGTTCTGGTGCATCGCCCACACGACAGAGATGCGCGGTGTCCTGATCGTCGAGGAAGGCGCTCCCATCCCCGGACAGCCGCCCGCGCCTCCTCCCAACGGTGAGAACGGCGACGACGGTGAGGACGGCGACGAAGCCGAGGACACACCCGAGGCTTGAGCCCGGGCGCGCTCGCTAGTCGAACGCCCCCTCGGCCAGCAGTTCCACGAACTCCTCGTCATCCAGGCCCGCAAGTTCCTTCCACACGTACTCGTTGTGCTGCCCGAGGAGCGGCGCCGGTCGCGTTAGCTCAGACGGCGTCGCAGAAAGCCTGAATGAGGGGCCGTCGTAGGTCCGGAGTCCCATCACCGGGTGTTCCAGCTTCCAGAAGTGACCGCGGTGAGTAAGCTGCGGGTCAGCGTGGACAGCCTCGGGTGACTTCACCACCCCGCAGGGCACCCCGAACGACTGCATGTGCTCCACAACCTCCTCGGTCGTGAACTTCCGTACCGGCGGCGTCTCCACGCCTTCCTCGGTGTAGTACATCGACTCATCCGGCAGCCGGGTGAAATCCTCGAACCAGAAGCCGAGGTGGCGGTCGATTTCGTGCTGCTCGTTGATGCGCTGCCAGCGGCGGCGCATCCGCTCCAGGTCGCACCATTCCGGCCGCCCGAGCGCAGCCTTCAACCCTTCCCAGTGCTTCTCGGTTACACATGCAACGACGATGTACCGGCCATCCTTGCAGCGGTAACAACCGTGCGGCGCCGCCTCGATATCCCGGTTGCCCAGTCTGGTCTGTTCGTGGCCGTTGGCGGTCCAGTCGAGGATCGCGGTCCCGAGGCCGTGGACCGCCCCTTCCATCTGCGAGAAATCGATGTACTGGCCCTTCCCCGTTCGCCGGCGGTAGTCGAGCGCGGCCAGCATGGCGATGGCGGCGAAGTGCGGTACGAGGAAGTCGGTATACGCCACGCCGGTGCCGATGGGCTCAGCATCGGGCCACCCGGTCATGTGATTGAATCCCGCGGCGGCCTGGAGGACGTGGCCGTAGCCCATGTAACTGGCCCATGGGCCGGTCTGGCCATACAGCGGCATCGAAACCATCAGGAGATCGTCACGTCCCGCCGAGAGTGAAGCGTAGTCCAGCCCGAACTTCGCCATCGTCCCGGGCGTGAAAGACTCGGTAACGACATCGCAAGTCGCCACCAGGCGGCGAGCCAGTTCAGGTCCGCGAGGGTGTTTCAGGTTCACCGACGAGCCGAGCTTGGAGCTGTTGAAGTTGGCGTAGTACCCGGAGTTATCGATGCCCGGCTCGTTGTTGACGAACGGCCCCACCCTCCGCAGCGCCTCCGGATACGTGCTCGACTCGATGCGGATGACCTCGGCGCCGTTGTCCGCCAGGTACTTCGAGACAGTCGGGCCGACGCCCACCCAGGCGAAGTCCGCCACACGGAGGCCCTCGAACGGCCGCTTGAGCTCGCTCACAGCACCATCCTCATCTTCAGCCGCCGGAGCTCTGCGTCATCCAGGCCGAGAAGTCCGCCGTACACCTGCTCGTTGTGCTCCCCCACCAGCGGCGCACGGCCCCGCTGTTTCCAGGGCGTCCCGCTCAGCTTCCACGGCGCTCCCGGGTAGATGAATGACTCCCCGAGGTCGTCGTGGCGGACACGGATCCAGTAGTCGCGGGCGGCGAGATGCTTGCTATCGACAATCTCGCGAGGGCTGAACACCGGCGCCCACCCAAGCCCTCGTGCTTGGGCCGCAGCGACCAGTTCTTCCTTCTTCCACCGGCGGCAGAACGCCATCAGGCGCTCCTCGACATACTCCAGGCCGCCCTCGCCCAGCGGCGAAAGAGACCTGAGGCGCTCTCGCCACTCTGGCTGGACAAGATCGCCGGCTTCGTCGTGCTCCGCGAGCCAGTCGATGGTCGCATCGGCGTTCGGGCCTGCCAGCCCGCCCAGTTGCAGCAGCACGACCCAGCCATCCGATGCCTCGAAGAGGTAGCGGGGCCCCGGCTTACCGGCGACGTTCCGGCGGACTCCCGGGCCAGCGTTGTTGATGTGCAGGATGTCCCACATCTGCTGGGAGTTGTCCATGGCGTTCGTCATGGCCTCCT
>CAYPAZ010000026.1:0-2862 GCA_964408835.1 uncultured Anaerolineaceae bacterium | reverse complement strand
GGGCGTAAAGCGCGATCATCGCACCCACCCCCGCCTGGGCGTTGACCTGCGCGAACGCCTGCGGCGCCGTCGTCCGGACCGGGCCACGCTCGGGGTCGCCATTGAGATGCATATGACCACCCATCGCGGAGGCAACGATGTCGGCGGACTCCCAGTTGGCGTAGGGCCCGGTCTGGCCCCAGTTGGTGATGCTCACGACAACGGCAGCGGGGTTCACGGCGGAGAGCGTCGCGTAGTCGAGGCCCCTCTCTGCTGCTCTGCCCGGGGCGTTAGTCTCGATGACGATGTCGGCTTCGCGGACGAGGCGGTGGAGGAGGTCTCGGCCCGGCTCCAGCCGCAGTTCGCAGGTCACTGACCGCTTCCCCGCGTTCATCGCCCACCACCAGAGACTGGTGTTCGGCCCCCTCTCACCGCGGAAGAAGGGACCATTCTCCCGCGTCGGGTCGCCCTCCCTCGGCTCAACCTTGATAACGTCGGCGCCGAGTTCGCCGAGGAGGCGCCCGCAGAGCTGGCCCTTCTCGTCGGCGAGGTCCAGCACGCGATAGCCGGCGAGGGGCCCGGTCGGGTGTGCGAAGGGGACGGCTTCCGCCTCGGGGGTCATGGGCGAGTTCTACCGGCTGTTGGGCCGCGATTCAAACGCTGGCCCGCCGCTCTCGCCCAAAGAGCCCGGCATCCATCGCTTCCGGTGGCATCAACCCGGCCAGCGCCTCCTCGATGCGCACGAGCAGTGTCTCGAGCCCCCACCGCTTCTCGGCCGAGACCAGGACGACGTTCCGCGGCGGCGCTCCGGCGCCGTGGACCACGGCGCGAGCGTCGTCATAGGTCGCCACCGGCTCGCCAGCCTCGCCCGCCAGCAGGTCGACCTTGTTCAGCGCGAGGAGGCGCGGTGTGGTCGCCACACCGAGGTCGGCCAGCGTCGCGTCTACGGTCTGCGTGTGCTCCAGCGCCTGCGGATGCGCGATATCGATGACGTGGAGCAGGAGGTCAGCCTCCTCAAGCTCCTCCAGCGTGGCCCGGAACGCGGCCACCAGCCCCGTCGGAAGCTTCTGAATGAACCCCACCGTGTCTGTGAGCAGGACCGTGTCGCCGGAGGGCATGCGCAGGCGCCGGGTCACGGGGTCGAGGGTTGCGAAGAGCTTGTCCTCGGCCAGCACGTCTGCGCCGGCAAGCGCCCTCATCAGAGTCGACTTGCCGGCGTTGGTGTAGCCCACCAGCGCGACGACACTCATGCCGGCCCGTTGCCGCTGGCGGCGGTACAGCGAGCGCTGGGTTCGCACCTGGTCCAGGTCACGCTTGATCTTCGTGATGCGGCCGCGGATCAGGCGGCGGTCGGTCTCGATCTGGGTTTCACCGGGTCCGCGCAGGCCGATGGCGCCTTCCATGCGCTCGAGGTGGGACCACTGCCCCGCAAGCCGCGGGAGGAGGTATTGCATCTGGGCAAGCTCGACCTGGAGGCGCCCCTCCCGCGTCTGGGCCCTGGTCGCGAAGATATCGAGGATGAGAGCGGTGCGGTCGATCACCTTGACGCTGAGTGCTTTCTCGAGGTTGCGCTGTTGGGACGGAGAGAGCTCGTCATCAAAGATCGCGACGTTGGCCTTGAGCTCCGCAGTCAGCCCCAACACCTCCTCGACCTTCCCCTTGCCGATGTAGGTCGCTACGTTGGGGTGATCCAGCCGCTGGGTGGTCGACCCGACGACCCTGGCGCCGGCTGTGCGGGCGAGCTCCGCCAGCTCCGCGACCGACTCGCGAGCAGGGATTAGCGCGCGGGGCACGTCCGCAGCCACAAGGATGGCCCGGTCACGGGTCAGCGCTGTCGAGTGGAGTTTGGTGGTCATACCAGCAGATCAGCCTCGCGGCTCGGGGACACCGAGGCCACGACAGATGGCCCGGGCCAGGTTGTCGGTAATCTCTGTGTGGCGCGGGACGGCCTGTCGCTCGCCTGTCTCCGGGTTCCACCAGATTGAGTGGCTGCTGCCCTCACGCTTCAACTCGCAGCCGTGGGAAGAGAGGTGCCGCACCAGGTTGACTCGCTTCAACCCACGACCACGGTGTCCTGAACCGCCCCGTTTTCGAGCTTCCTTAGCGCGTCTTCGCGCATGTCGGCCAGGATCAGCTGGATCGCCTCGGCCAGGCTCTCCTTTGCCTCTTCCACCGTGCGACCCTGGCCGTTCGCACCCGGCACTTCCGGAGAAGTCGCCCAGTACCAGCCGTCCGCCTCCTTGTGAATGATGGCCGTGAACTCGTTCCTCATGCCCGTAATCGTAGCACCCTACAACCCGCGCCACGCCTCCAGGCGGCGCAGTCCTTCGTCCACCCGCTCGTCGGGTGTGGTGACCGAGAGGCGAATGTACCCCTCGCCCTGCTCCCCGTAACCCCGGCCCGGTGTCACCACCACGGCACAGTCCTCGATGAGCCGCGCCGCGAAGTCCGCGCTGCGCACGCCCTCCGGAAGCTTCGCCCACACGTAGAGGGAGGCCTTCGGCGTATCGACCTCCAGCCCGATTCTGCGGAGGACCTCGACGATGCGGTCGCGGCGGCGCTGATAGATGGCGTTGTGCTCGTCGATACAGTCCTGCGGGCCGTACACGGCGTCGATCGCCATTCGCTGGATTGCCTGCGGGATGCCGCTATCCACGTTCGACTTCACCCGCATCAGCGCGTCGACGAGGGTCTGGTTCCCAACCACCATCCCGATCCGCCAGCCCGTCATGTTGTAGATCTTCGACCACGAATTGAACTCGACGGCGATGTCGCGCGCGCCCGGGGCCTGGAAAATGCTTACTGGCTTGTAGCCGTCGTAGTTGACGTCGCAGTAGGGGTTGTCGTGGCAAACCACCACGTCGTTCCGCTTCGCCCACGCCA
>CAYPAZ010000025.1:0-15011 GCA_964408835.1 uncultured Anaerolineaceae bacterium | reverse complement strand
AACCCTCAAGCCGCTGCCGCAGGCCGTGCTCCGTCGACGTCAGCCCACCAGCCACAGGCTCCCACGACACGACCGGGGCCGCCCGGTCGACCGCGCCAGAGACCGCGTGCCGCACCGTGGAAGCGACCGCACGCTCATCCCGGAAGCGCACCTCGGCCTTCGCAGGATGCACGTTGACATCGACCTCCTCATCGGCGACGGACACGCGGAGGCACGCCACCGGAAATCGCCCAACCGGGAGTTGGCCGTGGTAAGCCTCCACGACGGCCCATGTCAGAGCCCGGCTCTGGATCCAGCGTCCATTTACGAACACCGAAATCCCCGTCCGGTTGCCTCGCGTTAGCCCGGGCGGTCCCGCGAGCCCGGCCACCAGGACTCCGGCTTCATCATGGTCGACGTCAAGCATTGATGAGCCGGCGTCTGCCCCGTAAACCGCCGCGAATGCGTGACGCAGGTCTCCGTTGCCCGTGGTTGTCAGCACCCGGCGGCCGTTGGACGACACCTGGAACGCAATTCCCGGATACGCCAGCGCGTAGTGCGACGCCAGTACCGTGACCTGCCGCGCCTCCGCCACGGGTGTTCCGAGGAACTTGCGCCGCGCAGGCAACGATGCGAACAGGTTCCTGACCGCGATGGTGGTGCCAGTCGGCGCCGGGCGCCCGGCACGCCGCACCACCTTGCCCTGCACAAGGACGAGATTCACCCCGACCGGCTCCCCCGCCGCCCGCGTCGTGACCTCGACGTCCGCAGCAGCAGCGATCGATGGCAGCGCCTCGCCCCGGAAGCCCAGGGTCCGGACCGCCGAGAGCTCCTCGAGCGACCAGAGCTTGCTCGTCGCGTGACGCTCGAACGCGATCTCGATCTCGTGCGGCGGGATGCCCCTGCCGTTGTCAGTCACCCGGATCAGACCCACTCCCCCTTCCTCCACCTCCAGCGCTACCCGTGTGGCCCCTGCGTCGATGGCGTTATCCAGCAGCTCCCGCACCACGGAAACGGGTCGCTCAATCACTTCGCCGGCGGCGATGCGGGCTGCCACCTCCGGGGGGAGCACATGAATGCCGCGGGTGCCCGCAGCGGTCATTTGCTGGACCGTTCCCTTGCTCTTGCGCGCAGTTCATAGAGCGTCTGGATCGCTTCGATCGGGGTCAGTCCGTCCACATCGACCCCGGCCAGCGCCTCCTCGACAGGGGAGCCGGTCGCGAAGAGGGCCGGCTGAGTCGCTCCGTGACCGTTCACCGTCTCCCGGAGGAGCCGCGGCTCGCGCACACCTTCGAGTTCGCTCAAGAGGTGCTCCGCTCGGGTCACAACGGCACCCGGGAGCCCGGCGAGGCGGGCCACGTGGATCCCGTACGACCGATCGCTTGGCCCGGCCGCTATCCGGTGTGTGAAGGTGACCTCCTGGCCCTCCTCCCGCACTTCGACATGGAAGTTCCGGACTCGCGGCAACACGTCCGCGAGGGCGGTCAGCTCGTGGTAGTGCGTCGCGAACAGCGTCCGCGGGGCCACATCAGAGCGATTGTGCAGGTACTCCACGACTGCCCGCGCGATGGCCATGCCATCGAATGTGCTTGTTCCCCTGCCGACCTCGTCCAGGATGACCAGGGATTGGGGCGTGGCCTGGTGCAGGATCTGCGCCGTCTCCACCATCTCGACCATGAACGTGGATTGCCCGGCTGCGAGGTCATCCTGTGCCCCGATGCGCGTGAACAGCCGGTCGAACAACGGCAAGCGCGCGCTCGCCGCCGGGACGAACGAGCCCGCCTGGGCCATCAATGCGATGAGCGCGACCTGCCTCAAGAACGTAGATTTACCGCTCATGTTAGGTCCGGTCAGGATGACCACCTGCGTCTCGGCGTCCAGCACGCAGTCGTTCGGCACGAATCGGCCCTGCCCCAGGGAGTGCTCGACCACAGGGTGCCGCCCGTCGCGGATGTCCACCGGTCCGTCTTCCGAGAGCTCAGGCCGGCAGTAGCCCTGTTCGGCTGCAAGTTCCCCAAGCCCGAGGACGAGGTCGATGAATGCAAGGGCTTCCGCGACTGCCTGGAGCGGCTGGAGGTTTGCCGCCAGGCTCTCGACCAGCTGGCTGAATACCTGCTTCTCGAGCTCGGTCAGCCGGTCCCGCGCCCCGACGAGATTCGATTCGTACTCCTTCAGCTGCTCCGTGACGTAGCGCTCCCCGCCGACCAGGGTCTGGCGGCGCTGGTAGTCCGGTGGGACCAGCGCCGTATTCGCGGCCGAGACCTCGATGTAGTACCCGAAGACCCGGTTGTGCCCCACCTTGAGCGACTTGATCCCGGTCCGTTCGCGCTCCTGCTGTTCGAGCCCGAGCAGGTATCCACGGGCGTCGCGCGCCATGGTCCGCAGCGAGTCGATCTCCGGGCTGAACCCCGCCCGCACCACGCCACCCTCGGCGAACGTGGGCGGAGGATCGTCATCGAGTGCAGCATCGAGTTGCAGCAGTGGCTCGGCCGCGGCGGCCAGCCGCTCCCTCGCGATCCCCAGGGCCGAACCCAGCCCGTCGCACCGCGCAAGGATCGCCCCCACATCAAAAGTCGCCCGCAGCCCCAGCCGGAGCGCATGAAGGTCCCGGGGGTTCGCCGACCGTGCCCCGACTTTGCCTGCTAGCCGGCCGAGGTCCGCCATCCCGCGCACCACCGCCTGGCACTGCTCCCGCTCGAGCGCGTGGTCGAATGCCCATTGCACGGCGTCGTGCCTCCGGGCGAGTTCCTCGGGGTCTCGCAGTGGACGGGTGAGCCACGAGCGCAGCGCCCGAGTCCCCATCGGAGAGCGGGCGCGGTTCATGACATCGAACAGCGAAGTAGCCCTCCCTGCCTGGGGAAGCACTTCGAGGTTGCGCAGCGTCCGGCTGTCCAGCGTGAGAGTCGCTCGGGCGGAGACGCGCCGGATGCGCTGGAGGGCGCCGAGTCCGGCCGGGAACGTCTCAGCCACATATCGGAGGAGGTGTGCCACCGCAGCCCGCTCGGCATCGTTCTCCAACAGCGACGCCGGCGCCTGGTCGCCATACTGCCGCCCGATCTCCGCTTCCGCATGTGCCGGCGAGATAGCCAGGACCGGACGGGCCACCCCTGGCGACTCGGGTGGCAGGTCACCGGGATCCTCTATCAAGACCTCGGACGGGCTCGCTCGCTCCAGTTCGAGGGCCGCCTCGCTACCAGAAGCGACGCGCATCTCACCCGTCGTCACATCCGCAAGGGCGAGTGCCTGAATCCCCCTGCGCATGACGAACGCCGCAAGGTAGTTCGGCGCGTCCGGCGGCAACGAGGCGTCCGACGTGACCGTCCCGGCAGTCACAACGCGGACCACATCGCGCGGCACAAGGCCCTTCACCTCTGCCGGGTCTGCCATCTGTTCGCAGATCGCGACCCGGTGTCCCTGCCCAACGAGTTTCGCAACGTGGGTGTCGATGCTGTGGTAGGGCACGCCTGCCAGCGGCACCCGGATGTCTTTCCCCATAGGCTTCGACGTCAGGGTGATGCCGAGTTCCGCTGCCACGAGTTTCGCATCTCCGTCGAAGGTCTCGTAGAAGTCACCCAGGCGGAAGAACAGGATGGTGTCGGGGTACCGCCGTTTCAGTTCGAGGTATTGGCGGCGGATAGGCGTCGACACTCAGGAACTCCGAAGGGGCGGGTTCCCGCGATTCTACCGAAATTCGAACGTTTGTGCGCAGCCTGTCCGCTCCCTCTGAACTACCGGGCAGGCCCTGGCGGGCAGCCAGCCTCAGAAGACCGGCCGCTGCGCGCCCTCCGCTACGCGCGGGGCGCACACCTTCACAAATCCACCTGAGCCACGGCGTCGGCCGTCCTGAGGAGATCGCGGCCGAGGGGTTGGAGCTCCAGCCGGGTGCACCAGAGTCCCGAGGACAGCCGTTCGACCGCGGCCCATTCCCAGATGGCAGTCTCGTCGAGGCCGGTGCCGTTCGCGAGCCCCCGCGCGGATGCGCGCAGATCGGCGGGGTCGATCAGGTCCTGGCGCATGATGACGCCGAGGTCGTACTCCGGTTCGGCCAATAGCCCGTCGGGGTCGATGAGCTTGTAGCCGTGGTCCGCCTTCAGCGCGTTCCATTCGTGGATGTCGCCATGGACCAGGACGCTCGAGGCGTCGTCGTGCGCGGCGATGCGGCGTTCCGCAGAGTCGACGGCGTAGGCGACCGCCTCCTCCGAGCAGGGCCGGTCGAGCTGCTCCCAAAGCCGCGTGATCAAGCCGATGAGCCAGCGGCCTTTTTCGGCGCCGGTGGGCAGCGGCGAGTCGGGGACGAGGCGCCAGAGATGCCCTGCCGCTTCGCAAAGAATCTCACGCTGCTGCGGAGCGGGCAGGCCGCTCTCACCGAGACGGGCGCCGAGGCGCTCGATGAGCATGGCGCCGCGGGAGAGGTCGGAGCGAAGCAGACGAGCGCAGCCGTCGCCGTCCGCGAGGCGCAGTACGGTCACTTCGTTGCGTACGCTGTCGTCGTCGCGGGGGATGAACACCTTCAGGACTGCGCCGGAGCCGTCATCCAGCCTGGCGTCCGCGACGAACGCTTCGTTCCCGCCGTCGTAGGAGCGGCCGACTGTGATCGCCCACTCGCGTTCGAGTTCGGCGACGAGCGTCGGGAGCTGCTCCAGCCACCCCTCGTGGCCGCCGGCGATGGCGTGCTTGCGGACGGTCGCGGGGACGCTTGTCATCGACATGTCAGATTGAACCGTCTCAGGGCGGCGTCCTACGCGCAGCTAGACGACCCGGTACATGCGGACAAGGTCCGCCACCCCCTTCAGGGCATGCTCGCCCGCGTCCTCGAAGACCACGCCCGCCGAGGTCCGGGCGAGGTCGCGAATCGTCCCCGAAACGAGAATCTCCCCCGGCTCTGAGAGAGCACACACGCGAGCCGCGATATTCACAGCCCCACCGTAGACCGTGTTGCCTTCCCGGATCACATCCCCTGCGTGGAGCCCCAGGTGAAGTTGGAGCTCGGTGCCGGAACTGACTTCGCGACACCGCGCGGCGCCCTCGATCGCGCGAGCGGCCGAGGTGAAGACGGCCATCATGCCATCCCCCAGTACCTTGCCCTCAACAGGCACGCCGCCAAGTTCACGGATTGCCTTTCGCATTTCCTCATCAAGCAGGCCGGCCGCTGCCCGAAAGGCCGCGTCTCCCATGGACTCCGTCAGCGCTGTGGAGTCAACGATGTCAGTGAAGAGGATGGCGGTCATACCCGTGGGCAACGCCGGCTCGGCCGGTTCAGCGTCGGCCATGAACTCAAGCACTGTTGGAGCCAGACCCAGGTACATCTTGTCGTCGACAATTCGGAACTCCGCTCCGGCTATGTCCGCCGCGACGCGGTCCCCGACACCGGTGTATGAGTCTCGATTGTCCACCACCAGGGTCCGCGCACGGATCTGGGGCAACAGATGGTCGACATCCCACTCCGCGATCGAGTGCGCGAAGCTCTTCCAGCTCGCCTGGTCGACGTTGCGCTGGATCATCGCCACCGCCTCCTGGGCCATCGCCCCCGACAATCCAACGTTCACTCTGACGAACGTCTCCAGATAGAGGCGCCAGTCAGAATCCTCTATCCGCCGGTCGAACTCGAAGAACGGGGCGCTCTGAAAGTCCTCCGGCCTCGTGTAGGGGTCGAAGAGCAGGAGGTGACTGACTATCGCGGGGTGTTGGGCAGCGAAGGAAATCGCCACCGGCGTCAGGTCATTCGCCGCCTGCAACGCCACGGCCGGTGAGCCCACCGCCTCGACCACGGCAGCCAGGTCGGCAACGAACGCTTCCAGCGAGAAGTCGGCCACCCGGCGCTCGGAGACCCCCGAACCACGGCAGTCGTAGCGGACAACCGTCAGCTGCTCGGATAGCTGGCGCGTCAGGGGATCCCACGACCACGCCGCCGTGCCATCGAAACCGACCGTAATGAGCATCACGAGAGTAGGACCGCGGCCCCCGACCGTGTAGGCAATCCGCGTGCCGTCACCGCTGCGGGCGTACCGTACGGCGGGCTCCATGAGCCACCCTCCTGACGCCGGGATTCTACCGAGTTAGGCGACCGATCAGGAGCCGCCTCCCGCTGCCGCGCTCGTGCCAGCCAGCGCAGGGAACCGGTCCCGGACCTCGATCGCCGTACCGGCCACCTCGCGGCATGCCCCGCAGCGGATGCAGGCGGGGTCGTCGATTACCCAGCCGCGTCCCTCATCGATGATCGCGTTCGTGGGGCAGATATCGGCGGCCTCGGTTACCGCCGGGCTGCTCGGGTCCCGCACAACGTACTCAATCAACCCCGGCAGGGACTTCGTTGGGTCGCGCTTCTCATAGATCAGCGTCTCGAGCTCCTCCCGGAAGTTGGCCAGGGTGAGCTTGATGGCTGTCGGGGCGAGCTGGCCATGCTGGCAGTTCGACCAGATAAGCGTCTGGACAAGATCGGCCAGGAGCTCAAAGTCCGATTCCCGCCCACCGCCGGAGGCGATTCGGCGCAGGATCTCGACCGCCCGTTGTGTACCCCCGTGGCAGGTCGTGCACCGCCCGCACGACTCGTCCTCGCAGAACCCGGTCATCCAGAGCACCAGGTCCACGATGCTCGTGGTCTGGTCGAAAAAGACCAGTCCACCACCGCCCAGGAACATCCCGCGATCCCGGTAGGGCGCCAGCTGGAGCGGAAGCTCGACCTCCGAGGCAGGCAGAACGCCCGAGAGCGGCCCACCGGGTTGGAAGCCCTTGAGGGTGCTGCCTTCGGGAAGGCCCCCGCCGTACCGCTCCATCACTTCGCGCATGGTGCCGCTGCCGAACGGGATCTCGAACACCCCGGCCCAGTTCACATGCCCTGAGATGGAGAACATCTTCGTCCCCTTCTCTGGCTGCGCCCCCGGGTTAACGTCCTGCCACCAGGTCGCCCCTCCGCGGAGGATGAGCGGCGCGTTCGCGTATGACTCGACGTTGTTCACGTTAGTTGGCTTGTTCCAGAGCCCGGCCTGGGCTGGGAACGGCGGCTTGATCCGGGGCATCCCACGGAACCCGTCCACCGAGTTGATCAGGCCTGTCTCGTCCCCGCAGACGTAGCTGCCAGCGCCCCTCACTACGATGACATCGAAGTCCCAGCCCAACCCCAGGATGTCCCGGCCGAGGAGGCCCTTCTCCTCCGCCTGCTTCACGGCGTGCTCCATACGGTCGATGGCCAGCGGGTATTCGTGCCGGATGTAGACGTACGCTTCTCGCGCCCCGCTCGCCCGCGAACCGATCAGCAATCCTTCGATAATCAGGTGGGGGTCGCCTTCCAGGAGTGTGCGGTTCACCCATGCCCCGGGGTCGCCTTCGTCCGCGTTGCAGACCAGGTACTTGGGCTCGGCGGTGGCTGTCCGCAGAAAGTCCCACTTCCGGCCCACCGGGAAGTTGGCCCCGCCGCGACCGCCAACGCCCGAGGCGAGCATCTCAGCGATGATTGCCTCGTCGTCCATGTCCAGCGCTTTGAGCAGCCCCGCATAGCCATCGCGTGCGAGGTAGTCTTCGATAGATTCCGGGTCGATCACGCCCGTGTTGGCCATCAGCCTCCGGATCTGCCCGACCATGAACGGGTGGTCGGAAAGCAACGGGATCTCCGTGGTCGCCGTTCCGTCCACCACCCCGAGCGCCATCTCCGGCCAGTCCCCGCCCCCGGTAACGCACCGGTCGAGGAGTTCCGGAACACGGTCAGCCGTTATGTCGCGATACAGGATGGTCCGCGTCCCCGCCGCCGACCGCACGGTCACGCAGGGCTCCATCCAGCAAAAGCCCCAGGACCCGCTGATATGGACTTCGAACGACCCATCCGCGGCGGCCGACTTGAGTGCAGTGAGTGTCGCCTCTGCGCCACGGCTAATGGAGGAGGTATCGACGACTACCGCGACGTGGACCTTCCCGTCGCGCTGCCGGTCGTCCCACCTTTGCTTCGCGCCGGCTATGAGTTCCCGGAGTCTCTCGTTCATGCCCCACCCTTGACTTCCCGGGCGAGACGCACCGCGGCTGCCGCCGTCAGATTGCCCACGACCTTCCCGTCAAGCCAGACCTGGGGCGCCTCGTGGCAGGTCCCGTTGCACTGGCCGAGATACAGGCCGTATCCGCCGTCCTCGCTCTTCGCCCCAAGCGGAAGCTCGAAGACGTGCTCGAACACCTCCCGGATGCGGTCGCCTCCCCTCAGGCGGCAGGCCGGCCCGCTACACCAGGTCACTTCACGCTCAGGAGGGGGCTCGGTCCGGAAATCGCTATAGAACGAGACCGCCCCGAAGATCATCGCGGCCGTGGTGTTGAGTTGGCGCGCGACCGCTTCCATCGCCGGGCGGGAGATATAGCCGTAGTGGTGCTGCACCTTGTGCAGGGCGGGCAGGACATGGCCCTTTCCGGGCTCAAACTCCGCCAGCAGTTCGCGGAGTTCCTGCGTCGTGGGTTCAGCCTCCATCAGCCCCGGACCTCGATTGTGAATTCGCGCACACTATACCCCAGCCCCTCCGAACACGCGTCGCGCCTCATCAGATGTTCGAACCGGCCGAGCGGATCACGGCCTGCCAGTCTTCGTCCATGAGCTGAGCGGCCTTCTCGCCAAGCAGCAGACTGTAGTTCTGACCGCGGTCCTCGGGATAGACCTGCGTGGTGTTGGAGAGATACAGACCTTCGACCCCGGTGCGGATATCCGGGATCGACTCGGAGTAGTTGGTCCCGATGATGGGCTGGCCTCCCGGGTCCTTGAAGAACCACGCCCGGCGCACCCATGAGGAATCGAAGCCCGGGTTCAGCCGGCGGATCCCCTCCGCGTACTCCGCGAGCACCCCATCCGCGTCCATCTGGAGCACCGGGTGATCCGGCGCCACGTAGTTCGAAAGATACACAAGATGGTTGCCGCCGTAGTCCTCCGGCTTCATGAAGTTCGTGTGCTCGACACAGGCCACGAACGGTAGCTCATCAGCGATGCTCAGCCAGTAGTACTCCGTCAGGGGCCGGTCCAGCGCGAGAATGAGGCACGTGGCCCACTGGTATCGCACGCGGTCAAGCACATCGGTGTACTCCTGCGGCAGGTCAGGCGCTATCTTCCGCGTAATGATGTTCGGTGTCGTCATGAGTACCGAGTCGACCATGTGCTCTGTGCCACCCGCCCGAATCCCGCGCACGCGTCCGTGCTCGGTCACCACTCGCTCCACTGGAGTATCGAGGTGGATAACGCCGCCGCGCTCTTCGATTCGGTCCGCGAGCGCGCGGTAGTACCGCTTGAACGAGCCATCGAGGTACCCGAGCGACTCCCGGGAACCCGCGCCCTTCCTCGAAGCGAACCGCAGATAGATCTTCCCCCAGAGCCAGACCATCCCCACCTCATCCGCGTGGTCGGCGAACTTGCCACGGAGCAGCGGCCCCCAGAACGCGTTGAAGGCCTTCTTGCCGACAGCCTTCTCCATCCACCCGCGCGCCGTCACAGGCTCGTACTTGTGCCATTCCTTCTGCCGGCGCAGCCAGAGCGCAACCAGGCCCAGCCGGATCCGGCTGGTGGTGGGGATGGCTGTGAACTTCAACAGGTCGAAAGGCGTCACGAACGGATAGGGGCGGCCTTTTACGAAGTGGGCGTTCCGGGGCTCTATCCAGCGCAGCCGCTGCGTGAGACCAAGCTCTTCGATGTATCGGACGACCGTCGTGTCGTTCGTGAAGATGTGATGGTAGAAGCACTCCAGCTCGTTCCCGCCCACTTCGAACGTAACGACTTGTCCCCCAACCTCATCCTTCCCTTCGAAGAGCACCACGTCGTGGCCACGGTCTTGCAAGACGCGCGCGGCCGCGAGTCCGGCTACCCCGGCCCCCACGATTCCAGCTCTCATGACGGCACCACCAGGTCCTCTTCCTTCTCAATCTGCGTTATCCGTCCAAAGGCTATCCCGAATGTCCACAGGAAGACGAGCCCCAGGATCGTGGTCGGAACGATGACCAGCGCATGAGCGACGATCGCATAGGCGCTCGCCAGCCCGTCCGCCACACCCGCGCTGACAAGCACCAGCTTGGTCGCCCACTCGAATGGGCCGGTGCCTCCGAAGAAGGTCGGCACGATGATGGCCAGGTTCGACGCGGCCAGCAGCAAGCAGTACTCTCCGAACCCCACACCCAGCCCGAACCCCTTTCCGACGATGGCGTAAGCCGCGGCCTCCACCATCCACGCAGCGCCGCTGAGCACGCACACCACCGAGAGTGTCCTCCAATCGTGTACCGACCTGAGGCTGGCCACGAGTGAGTCACCGATCTCCTCAGCCCGGTGCTCAAGCCGCTCCGGGAGCAGCCGCAGCCCCACACGGATGACGCGCCGGGCGCGCTCCTCCCGCAGCGTTAACAGGTAGAAGCCGACGAACGCAGCCACGAAGAGCAGCGTCGAGACCACTGCGATCGTCCGTAGCCGGCCGTCATCGAACCCGACGGCCAGGCCCGCGATGAGCAGCATCAACACCAGCGTGCACCCGTCGAATAGCCGTTCGACGGCGATCGACCCGAGCGACCCGGTCTTGGTGATCCGCTCGCGGTCCCCGAGGATGTAGGCGCGCACGAATTCGCCGGCGCGGGCCGGGATCAGGTTGTTCGCCATGTACCCGATGATGGCGTAGGGGAACAGCCTCGCCGGACTCAGCGGAGCTATCGGGCGCAGGAGCACCGACCAGCGTACGCAGCGGATGCTGATGCTGATGAAAAGCACGCCGAGCGCCGGGATCATCCACCAGTAGTTCGCGCGGTTGAGCGAATCACGCAGCTCATCCAGGTCCGTCCCCCGGAAGAAGAGCACGATCAACACCACGCTGATTACAAGACCGAGCCAGAAACGAAACGAACGCAGCAACCCTGGCCGCTCCCCTTCTTACGGCGAAATCTCGAACAATCGGAGCCGGCCGCTGGCACCCTCGGAGATCCAGAGCCTACCACCCGCCCCCTCAACGATCCCGTAAGGGCGCGATATGAGGTTTGGGCTGCTCAGGCCTATCACGGCCACTTCCGCCCCGTTCTCGGCATACACCCGCACAAGGTTGGAGCCCGGGAGCGATACCGCGACCCGCCCGTCCTCCAGCACGGTGAGGTATGGCTTGTCACTGGCCCCCTGGCCACCCCAGCCCGTCACCGGGAACTCACGCACAAACGCGCCCCGCTGGTCCAGCACCTGGACGCGAGCGTTGTACATGTCGGCCACGTACACATTGCCATCCGGCCCGAACGCCAGTCCCACCGGTTCGTCGAACTCGCCCGGCCCGGTCCCCTCGACCCCGAACTCCCGCAGGTAAATTCCCTCCGGCGAGTAGACCACGATCCGGTCGTGGCCCGTGTCGGTGACCCAGATGTTGCCCGCATCGTCGATCACGGCATCGCGCGGACCGAACAGCTCGTATGGCCCCGGGCTCCCACTGAGGGTCGGTGGCTGGCCACCGATTTCCACAACCCGCTCGAGGCCGGTTGTGAACACGCGGACGCGCCAACCAAACGTGTCAGCAACGACCACCACCCCATCCCTCACCGTCAGTCCCCAGGGCTCAGAAGCCTCGTCCGGGTTGTTCCGGATGTCTATCCCGTCCAGGTAGTTGCCTTCCGCGTCGAACTTCTGCAGCCGCTTGCTGGTCGAGTCGATCACGTAGATGTTGCCGTCTTCGTCGGCAGCGATATCCACCGGCGAGATGAACTGCCCCGGGAGGTTGCCGAAGGACCCCAGCACGAGCCGGCCCTGGTCGTCCATCCCCGGCCCCGGGGGTGGGAGTGGCGTGACCGTCAGCTCCCCGGCTTCGGGGTTGAAGTTGGCCGGGAAGAAGACAGCCGCGTTCGTCCGCAGGAAGCCTCCCGGCGGCTCCCGGTCACGCCAGTACTCGTACATCGTTGCCAACCACCCGCGGTCCTTGAAGCCCGTGCCGATGTGCCTCCAGGTGCTCCACTCGGGCAGGTACGGAAGGTGGAAATCGCCGACATCCCTGGTCTTGAACGGACCGGTGGTGATCGCCCGCTTGTAATCCTCGTTCGGCCACCAGAGCTGGATGAAGTTGCGCGGCTCGCCATACCGGGTGGTCCCGGTCCGTGCTATCCAGTTCCGGACCGCGTCCAGGTTGCTCGAATTCACGATGAGGACGTCCCAGTTCCCATCTGGCGGACCATTGCTCATGTCTGTGTAGGTCACCGTCCCGAACTTCGCGTAGTCGCGGAAGTACCACGGCCAAGGCCACGTATGCGCGGAATCGACCGCTATCCGGAGCTCAAAGCCGCGGCCCGTAGCTGCGCCAAGCGCATCGATCTGACCCCGAATCTCCGGCACCGCCGGGCGTATCTCTGCATACATCAGCAGGTCGCGGGGATTGTCGAGCCGGGTGAACGAGATCGAGGCCATCGTCCGAACGCTGAACGGTGCCAGCGCCGCAACCAGGCCCACAACCATGAACGTCCGCGCGGACCGGGCACCGAACGGCTTCGCGGCATAGGCCACGAACGCCACTGCCGCCCCGACGATCGCCAGCCGCCCGATGTGAACCAGCCCATCGCCCGGCAGGTACACCGCCAGCAGCGCAGCGCCCGCGCACACCGCGCCGATGCTCACGAGCACCTGCGCGACTTGTCTCCCGCCCGGCCGTGGGTCCCACGCCTGCCATGCCCGGGCGATGGTCCAGGCGGCGAGAATGGCGGCCGGCAGCGCAAGGTGGGTGTTGAGCCACGGCATCTTCTCGCCGGAGGCGGAGAGCGCGAGCAACGTGCCGATCAGCCAGAACCAGCAGAATCGCGAGAACGCATCACCCCGGACGACAGACCACCACGCACCCGCGGCGCAGATGATCAGCGGCAGGAACTCGTACACCGGCAGCACCATGTAGTAGTAGAACCACGGCTGGTTGCCGCGCTGCGTCTCCTGCTGTGTCAGCCAGTAGTCGAGCGACCCCCACGGTGCCGTGCACGCGCCGTCGAGGTTTGTCCACAGGGTGGTCGAAAGCGTCAGGTACGCCGCTGTCCCCGCTCCGAAGCACACGGCCCATGTAACTGGCCGCCACTGCAGGCCGACCAGCGCCGCCGCGCTCACAGTGATCGCGAACAGCCCGGCCAATGCCAGCGAATCCCGCGCGGCGCCTCCGCCGCGGCAAACCGAGTCCCAGTCCAACTGCCCGGCTTCCAGCACACCGATGCTCTCGAGCGGCCCCTTCAGGAAGGGCGTGAGAGTGGGAACAGTGATCGTGCCGAGAAGGACCAGCACGTCCCCCGAACGCGGCAAGGCCGCCCCCCAGTCGGCCGATGCGCGGATCCTGCCCACGAACGGCCAGATCGCCACCAGCGCCCAGGCGAATGGGAACAGCCCGATCGCGAGCACGGTGCGCCTCCACGCCATGTCCATTCCCCGCGCAGAGAGCGTGCGGCGGGCGAGTTGCGCGGCGACATACCCGTTGAGGTAGAGGAGGAACACGGCCGCCGTGAGGTACGTCGCCTCCTTCGTTGCCAACGAACCGACGAACCCGGCTGTGAACACGAGCAACCAGCGGTCGCGCCCTTCTTCGATGTAGCGCCACATCCCCACCACCATCACCAGCGTGAAGAACGCCATATAGATGTCTTCGCGGATGTGGCGGCTGTAGTAGACGATCGTCGGCGAAATCGTCAGGAGTGCCATCGCCGCGATGGTCCCCGAGGTCCCCAGGCGGCGCCGTAGGAGCAGCGGCAGCGCGACCATCCCGGTCCCGAAGATCGCGGCGCTCACCCTCGACGTGTAGTCCGTCGCCCCGAACACGAGGAACACCAACCCCTGGGCGTGGTAGTACAGAGGGCCGTGGAAAATCGGGTTGTGACGGTAGTCCGCCCGGAGCAGGTCCCACGACCAGTCCGCATGAATGCTCTCGTCGTGGCCGAGAGCCCTCGCTCCGAGATCCCAGAACCGCACGGCGAACGCCAGCCCCAGGATCACGAGGTATGTGACCGTCACGGGGCTTAGACGGATGCGGACGGAGAGGGCGCGGTCGAGGACGCCGGGCCGTCCGGTCGCGGGTGCCGTAGAAGCGTCGAGCGATGTCATTCGTCTGAATCCCGGGCGTAGACAGCGGCGGTAACGCTCCCGGTGACGGTGTCATTCCGGTTCGCGAGCCAGCGGACGTACCCGAACAGGCCGTCGTCCGGCGGCTCGTTGAAACGTTCGAGTGCCCAGGTCTCGCCGACGCGTGAATACCCCAGCGGAGCTGGCCGCTCTTCCGGCCAGATGAGGACGGTGCCCCCTGCAGGCTCGTTGGCGACGACCACTCTGCCCGCGCCACGCAGCGGCCATGTGAGCGAGTCGAGGAGGTCCGGGTGGATCACGATGTCGCCACCCCGGCCACTGGCTTCGGCAACGGCGTACGTTCGCAGCTCGCGGGCTTGCTGAGTCGTGAGAGGGGAGGGTGCGGGTTCCCTCACCCCACTGACGCCCACGCCGATGCCGGTAGTGGCGTAGAGCCCCAGGCCAAGCACCCCCACCACCAGGCCAAGCGCCGGCCGCGAGTTTCGCTCCCACGCCAGGGCGCCCACGCAGATCAGCCCGCCGACGACGAAGGCCGTCATTGCCGCCTGTTCTCCAGCGGGACCAACCGCGTCCAGCGCGGCCCACCGTGCCAGCCGCATCCCCGCGAGGGCTGCGAACCCCGCCACACCGGCCGCAAGCCACCCCGCAAATCGCCAATCTACGCGGTCAAGTGACCCCAGGACGCTCGCAGCCGCGGGGCCGACGAGGAACGCGAACGCCACGGCGAGAGAGGCGTACGGCGCACTGGTGTGCTCGCCCGCGGCAGCCACCCACCACCCGGCGGCCGCCACGGCCCAGGCTAGCAGCCAGAGATGGAGTCGCTCCACTCCGCGAGCCCGCCACGCCTTCTTCACTCCGAGGGCCAGAGCCGGCACACCGGCGAGCACCAGCGGCAGCCCGTACACCAGGCCGACCTCCCATGCGGTTCCCGTCGACCAGCGCTCGGCGAACGACGCCCCGAAGACGTCTACGATCGGGACGACGACGCGGTCGCCCCCGTTCGCGCACAACGCCCAGGCGAGGC
>CAYPAZ010000024.1:0-15136 GCA_964408835.1 uncultured Anaerolineaceae bacterium | reverse complement strand
GGCCGCGTTCCAATCCCTCGTGACCGACCCGGTGCACCAGGCGGCCCAACCGGCCCGGGCCGGCGCCCTCGCTGGCACGTTCGCGCTGATGGTCACGCCGACGGTCGACGCCTTCGCACGGACGACGCCCGGCCGGTGACCGGTTGGAAGACATGGGTGGTACGCCGGGGAGGATTCGAACCTCCACCCGGAGCACGAGCATTCCTGCGTCCTGATCGCGCCGGGAGACCTACTCCAGCGTCTTCGACATGTGGACGTCCTCCGGCTCGAGTTCGAGGAGCTCCGGGAGCGGGTTGGCCGTCGGCCGGAACCCGAGGCGCATGTAGACATCGATGGTGTTCTGGGATGGGGTAGCGGAGACGACCAACTCGCGATCCCCGCGGTCCCGCGCAATGTTGGCGAGCGCCGCGGCGAGGCCCCGTCCGATGCCCCTGGCGCGTTGATCCCGCGTGACGTGAAGCCACGCGAGCTGGGCCACTCCGGGTCGTAGGCCCGGCAGGACGACTCCGACGCCAGCCAAGCGCCCGGCTGTGAAGGCGCCTATGGCGACCGCACCCCGCGAAAGGAGCGACTCCAGTTGGTGCCGCTGATGCGCAACGCTGTGTTCGCCCTCCCCCGAGACGTGCCACGGAGGTGCGTTGTGCTCACCCACGACAAGTTCGAGGCTCTCGCCGCGCTGAACATAGATCGCCGCAATCTGTTCCGAGCGATCGATCTCCGCCACCCGCGCCAGCTCCTCGAAGCTCAGTTCCCTCAAGACGACATCGTCCATGCCACACTCTGCACACACTGACCCACGACACGCCACTCCGCCTCATGTTGCTGGCCGGACGATGGAGCGGGACCGGAATCGCCGTTGCGAGATCACCCCGCAGCGTCCCGGGGCCGATGACGCGCAACGCGCACCGGCCGCGAGCGCTTACTTGCACCCTTCCGTGTCGGAAGCACGAGACCGGAGTAGTGGTACGCCGAGGAGGATTCGAACCTCCGACCTCTGCCTCCGCAGGGCAGCGCTCTATCCCCTGAGCTACCGGCGCATTCGGGACTGGTGCCGAAGGTGGGATTTGAACCCACACGCCCTACTGGACACTACGCCCTGAACGTAGCGCGTCTGCCATTCCGCCACTTCGGCCCTCTCGTCATTATGGGTCTGCACTCGGCCGGCGACAACCGGAAACCAACCGTCCCGGCAACTCCGCTACCATTGGTTCAATGACAACCGACTCCTCTCCGCGGCAACACTGGGACGGCGTCTACGAGTCCACACCTTTCGATCAGACCGGCTGGTATGAAGAGACGCCAACGGTCTCGCTCGATCTCATCGACCGCTGCCGTCTGAGCCCGGATGACCTCGTTGTGGACGTGGGTACAGGCGCCTCCCGGCTCGTGGAGCGCCTCCTCGAGCGCGGGTACCGGAATGTCCTTGCGCTGGACGTCAGCCAGGTGGCGCTCAATCAGCTGGCGGCGCGGCTAGGCGGCCAGACCGGCGTCCGGTTGCTCGCCGCCGATCTCTCCCGGATGGACCTGCCGCTCCCGCCTGGGGAGGTGGCGTTGTGGCATGACCGCGCCGCGCTTCACTTCCTGGTCGCCCCGGGCGACCGGGATGCCTATGTCGCGAATCTCCGCACTGCCGTTCGCCCGGGCGGGCACGTCATCCTTGCGACGTTTGCGCCCGAGGGCGCCGACCATTGCAGCGGCCTCCCGGTGCAGCGCTACGACGCACGCGCCCTTCAAGCCCTGCTCGGTGACGAGTTCGAGCTCCGGGAGTCGAGGTTGCACACATACGTCCAGCCCTCCGGCGGGCTGCGGCCGTTTGTCTACGCCCGGTTCCAGCGCCGGGCCGCTGCGTCGTAACCCTCGCCACCCGGCTCCCTGGCGCTATAATCGATCCCCCGGGCGGTTAGCTCAGATGGTTAGAGCGCGTCGTTCACACCGACGAGGCCACTGGTTCGAGTCCAGTATCGCCCACCACCCTCTCCTCAGGTCGCTCAGTTACCGGTGGCGCCTCGCTCGTACCAACCGAGGACGCGCAGCGCCCGCAGGGTGTTCCACCGGCTGGGGTGGCCGTCGCCGTCCTCGAGCTCAAAGTGAACCTTACCGGGATGCGTGTTCTCCAGCAGCCACGTGCCATCGGGCTGCTGCCTGGTTCGGACCAGATCTATCGCCTCGTCCATCCGCGCGTCCGGTACATCCCCGGCGGAGCGGAAGTACTCAAGGGCACGCAGCACGTCGTACTGCCAGCGGACGGGGAACGAGAACTGCAGCCACGCCGGGTCGACGATTTCGCCTGTGCTCTTGCGCCGCATAAGTTTTCGTTCGAGCAGGTATTCCTCACCGCGCCGCCGGGCGGCGATGGAGTCCTCGGAACCGCCGGTTGCGCGCTCGTGCGCCAGCAGCCCCTCAAGGACGTTGATCGTGGTTGCGAACGACGAGCGGACGGAGCCGTTCTCCGCCTCGCAGTTCCACCCGCCATCTTCGAGCTGCTCACCAAGCAGGCGCCCGACCACAGCATCCACATCCTGATCGAAGTAGGTGCCCAGGGTGACAACCCTGCCATTGATGCAGGGCTCGACTTCGCCGCTGAAGAACGGCTGCCCGGCGTGCTCCCAACGGCAGCCGTCTCTCACCCCCGCCACCGCCCGCCGCACCCTGTCGGCATCCGGATCGACGCCGAAGTCATGCAACAGCTGGAGTGTGGGTAGCGTCGAAGTCCACGGCTGGCCCTCGTACTTGTCGCGTTCGGTGAAGAACCGGGAGGGGAAGCATGCACCTCCCGCCCACTGGCCGTCTTCGCCCTGTAACTCCAGCAGCCGGGCACCCCAGCCCTCGGTGGCCACACGCGCGCGCTCCGCAGCGACGGCCCCGGGGGGCGCATCGACAAGGTCACGCAACACCTGCCAGCGGAGAGCCGGGTCCGAATCGAGCAGCCAGTCCAGTACGGCCATACGGCTGAGTTTAGCGATCCGCTGACAAGGAGGGGAGCGCGGGCCGGAGCCTTGCCTCAAACCCGCCCGTTCGCCCGCCACCGGCTCGCGTTCACCAGAACAGCAGCACCATCGCCACGACCACGCCGTAGCCGATGACTGCGCGCCGCAGCCACACCTTGCCCAGCCGGCGGGCGAAGCCGACACCGAGGTAACCTCCGGTCACGGCGCCAGCGGCCATGACGACCGCCGGCAGCCACTCCACCGGTCCGAACAGCGCGAAGTAGCCCACGGCGATGGCGTTGATTGCGGCGGAAAGGTAGCCCTTGAGCGCGTTCGAGCGCTGGATGTCATCGGGCATGAGTATGGCGAGGAACGCCAGCGTGATGATCCCCAGCCCCGCACCGAAGTACGCACCGTAGACCGCGAGCAGGAACGTGGCGATGAGGAGCAGCCCCGGCACCGACCCTCCCGCTGACGACAGGCTGTGGGTAGTCGCCCAGGCGCCGAGCCTGTCCTGGAGGGCGACGAGGCCACACGCGAACAGGATCAGGAACGGCACGACCGCTTCGAAGGCTGACTCGGAGGTCGCCAACAGGATGGCGGAGCCAGCCAGCGCACCCGCGATGCTGGGCACCGTGAGCAAGACGGCCCGCCGCCACTGCCCCTCAAGTTCGCGGCGATAGCCGAACGTGCCGCCGAGATACCCCGGCCAGAGCGCCACCGTGTTTGTGACGTTGGCGGTCTTCGCCGGGTACCCTGCCGCGACAAGGACAGGGAAACTCACCAACGACCCGCCGCCGGCAACCGCATTGATCGCCCCGGCGAGGAAAGCGGCGAGCGCGAGGACGACGACCTCAAGGGGATCCACCGGCCGGATTCTACGGCGAGCCGCGTTGTCCGCCGGTTCGGTGAGTTCCGGGGCCGAATCCGGTTCGAACACTTAGCGTAAAGCTAGAAAACCGTGCGCCCTTCCGCACCGTATTAGGTCAAGAACCCGAATCTGAAGGTTGACAGATTCGGTCTCCGAGACGTAAAAGGCGCGATAGACGCGCCGGATGCCCGCCATCGGTGGGGCACGTCCCGGGATCAACCATCGCGTTCAGGAGGGGATTAGCAGGAATGACAAACTACTGGGACAACTACTGGCGGCGCCGCACGGCGTCCCGCCGCCACTTCCTTGCAGGAGCAGGGACCGTCACCGCAGGCGCCGCAAGCCTGGCACTCGTAGGATGTGGTGACGACGACGACGACGACGACGACGGACCGGGCCTCGCAACCCCGACGCCACGGGCCGACGCCACCGCAACTCCAACCGACTTCGATCCGTTCGCAAACGCCCGCCCCGGTGGCACCTACAACGCTGACGCCGCGGGCAGCCCCCCGACGATCGACCCCTATGGCAACCTCAGTTTCCTCACGAAGGGCTATTCGGCCTACTTCTACAGCCGCCTGTTCAAGCTGAACTCAGGGTTCGGCGTGGCAACGAGGGACCTGGTACCGGAAGAAGACCTGGCAGCCTCGTACGAAGTCACGGATGACGGCCTGACGTACACCATCACGCTCACGGACGCGAACTACCACGACATCGCGCCGGTCAGCGGCCGCGCAGTCGACACGCAGGACCTTGAGTACTCATGGGGCCGAGCCACTGCCCCGGAGAACACCAACGCCGCGCAGCTCGCATTCGTCGACAGCGTGGATTACCCCGACGCGAAGACAGCGGTCTTCCATCTCAAGGCTCCGAACGCAGCGTTCATCGACGCCCTGGCCGATACGAACCTCGTGTTCGTGATGCCGCGCGAGGCGGACGGCGGGTTCAACCCGGCAGAGCGGACCATCGGCTCCGGCCCCTGGATCCAGCAGAACTACACGCCGGACGTGGGCTTCTCCGCCCTCAAGAACCCGAACTGGCACCTCGGTCAGGATGGCCGCTTCCCGCTGATGGACGGTGTCGAACTCCGGATCGTGCCGGAATACGCGACCCGGCTGAACCAGTTCCTTGCCGGCCAGACGGACGTCACCGGCATCGCTGCCGACGACCTGGTGTCCACCAAGAACCAGCTGAACGATGTCCAGCTCTGGGGCGAAGTGCCGCCACTGCTGAGCTTCTTCTTCTTCGACTCGAATCCCGAATCCCCGTGGGCGAAGCCGGAGGTCCGGCTCGCGATCTCTATGTGCCTCGACCGGGACGAGATCACGGATGCCTTCTACAACGTCTCGACGCTCCGGGCAGCCGGGCTCGACGTGAAGGATCCGTGGAACAACCTCATTCCCGCGGGCATGGAGAAGTTCTGGCTGGACCCGAAGGGCAACAACCACGGCGACAGCGCGAAGTACTTCCAGTACAACATCGCCGAGGCCAAGGCTCTGCTTTCCGCCGCTGGTTACCCGGACGGTTTCACGGCGAAGTACCAGTACACAGCCAACCGCTACGGCACCACGTTCAACTCCATCGCGGAATTCAACGCCCAGGCGATGTCGGACATCGGTATCACCGTCCAGACTGAGGTCCAGGACTACAGCTCCATCTACATCACCAACACCTTCGTCGGGAACTTCGAAGGCATCGCGTTCGGCTATGAGACTCCGTTCCCCGAGGGCGGCTCCTACCCGATCCGGTTCTTCACGGACAACCCGATCAACCACGGAAAGGTGCAAGACGCCGAACTGGAGGCACTGGCCGTCCAGCAGCAGCAGGAGCGCGACTTCGAAGCGCGGCGTGAGCTGTTCTACGAGATCCAGCGCAAGCACGCAGAGAAGATGTACTACATCCCGAACCAGGCGGGCGCGGCGACCGGTTGGACCGGGTACCGTGGCCGCGTCCACAACGTCCTCGACATCCGTACCATCGGCTACGGCGCTGCCACCGAGACGGTGCCGTTCTACTGGAAGGATGCCTGACACCAGGAGAGCGATGCTCTGCATCAGTTGACATGAGGGGAGGTGGCAAATCTGCCGCCTCCCCTTCCACAATCACTCCCTGACAGGTAGACCTCGCCGATGCAACGCTATCTGATCCGACGTCTGCTCCTGGTGATCCCAACGCTGCTTGGCGTCACCTTCGTCGTCTTCCTCATCGTCCGCTCCGTGCCCGGGGATGTCGCCGCCATCATCGCGGGGGATTTCGGCGCCGCAGACCCTGAGGTGAAAGCGGCGATCCTTGAGAAATTCCAGCTCGACGACAACATCGCGCTCCAGTACGTGCGGTGGCTTGGTGAGCTCGCCCGAGCCGACTTTGGCACCTCGATCATCAGCGGCCGTTCCGTCTGGAGCGAGCTGAGCCACCGCCTCCCGGTCACCTTCGAACTCGGGATCCTGGCGATCATCATCTCACTGTTCATCGCCATCCCGGTCGGTATCATCTCCGCAATCCGCCAGGACACCGCGGCCGACTATGCCGGGCGAAGCTTCGCGATCGGGCTGCTCGCTGCCCCTAACTTCTGGATCGGCATCCTGTTGATTACCCTCGCCGGGCGGTACTTCACATGGGGCGTGCCCCCGCGTGAATTCCCGCTCATCCAGGATGACCCAATCGGGAATCTGAAGGCGATGTTCGTGCCGGCCGCCATCCTCGGTGGAGGGCTGTCTGGTAGCGTCATGCGCTTCACCCGCTCGACGATGCTCGAGGTCCAACGGCAGGACTACATCCGCACAGCCTGGGCCAAAGGCCTCGCCGAAAGGGTGGTGGTGGTGCGCCACGCACTCCGCAACGCCCTCATACCCGTGGTGACCGTCGTCGGCCTGCAGCTCCCACTCCTCGTCGGCGGTACGGTCATCATCGAGCAGGTGTACGCCATCCCCGGCATGGGCCGGTATTACATCTCCGCCGTGGGCCAGCATGATTACCCGGTGATCCAGGCGGTTGTGGTCATCATTGCGGTCGTTGTTGTGTTCTCCAATCTCGCAGTCGACCTCCTGTACTCGGTGCTCGACCCAAGGATCAGGTACAGCTGATGGCCGCAACAGACATTTCCATCCTCGAGCAGTACGCCCTCAGGGAGCGGGGATCCTTCGGGAGTCGCTTCGGCCGAACGCTCTGGAACTTCATCCGCCACAAGCCCCTCGGCGCGTTGAGCGCCCTGGTAATCATTGTCCTGCTGCTCATGGCCGCCTTCCCCGAACTCTTCGTTTGGGGCTGGCACGACCCGAACCGCGGCGCCCTCCGGGAACGGCTCGACGGCCCTTCCTGGAACCACATCATGGGCGTGGACCAACAGGGCCGGGACCTCTACACCCGCATCGTCTACGGCGCGCGGACCTCGCTTGTCATCGGCTTCGGCGTCGTCCTCGTCAGCGCGCTGTTGGCGGTCGCGGTAGGCGTCACCTCTGGCTACTTCGGTGGTTGGGTCGACATGCTCGCCCAGCGCTTCGTCGATATCGGCATCGCGCTCCCCGGCCTCGTCTTCATCATCCTCTTCGTCACTTCCCTCACGTGGATCCCCGACATGACGTTCGGGCTCATCCCGGAAGGGCAGAAGATGACCCGCATCATCATACCTCTCGGGTTGCTGGTCTCCCTTGGAGCGTCCCGGATCCTCAGAGGCGCGACGATAGCGGCGAAACAGAACCAGTACGTCGAAGCGTGCCGCGTGCTGGGAGCCACCGATACGCGCATCATCCTCCGTCACATCCTGCCGAACGTCGTACCAGTCCTGCTGGTCAGCGCGTCCATCCAGGTCGGCGGAGCTATCCTCATCGAGTCATCGCTCGCGTTCCTGGGCTACGGCATCCAGCCCCCAACCGCCAGTTGGGGCCGGATGATCACCGAAGCCCGCGAGCAGCTGACCAACGCCCCGCACATCGCGATCTTCCCGGGGCTGGCGATCTTCATCACGGTCTACAGCTTCAACATGTTCGGTGATGCGTTGCGCGATGTCCTTGACCCCCGCCTGAGGGGGTCCCGGTAGGGCTCACCCCTCCGCCGCGGGAGCGGCGCCCCGGATGGCGGCGAGGAGCTCTCCATCCATACGCTGTTTACCAACGAAGGCGGCCGCACCGGCCGCCTTCGCTTTCGCCCGCATCGGCGCATCATCGTACAGGCTAAGGATCACCACCTTCGTCCTCGGGACGCGGCTCTGGATCTCCCGTGTGGCCGCTATTCCATCGAGGCCCGGCATCTGTATGTCCATCAGAATCACATCGGGCTGGAGTTGCTGCGCGAGGAATACCGCCGAGGCGCCGTCTCCCGTCTCCCCGACGACCGTGACATCAGGTTCCAGCGCGAGCCGCATCCTGAGCCCGCGGCGTACCGATGCCTGGTCATCAACAAGGAGGAGCCGCATTCGTACTGCCTCTGCTACAGTGATATCCGCCCGGACGGCGTTGCCCCGGCCGAGCAAAGCATGAGCCTCGGCGGAGCCCGTGTCGTCCGCCAAAGGACGGAGAGACATGCCGATCCGTATCGTCCTGGTCGACGACCACGCGGTGGTCCGTCAGGGCCTGAGAATGTTCCTCGCACTGGACCCCGAACTGGAAGTGGTGGGCGAAGGGGCTAACGGCTCCGAGGCTATCGAGCTCGCCCGGACACTGGAGCCCGATGTCATCCTGATGGACCTGCTGATGCCCGTCATGGATGGCATCACCGCCACCCAGAACATCCGCAGGGACTACCCCGACGTGGAAGTCATCGCCCTCACCAGCGTGCTCGAGGATGCATCGGTGGTCGGCGCCGTGCGTGCCGGCGCCATCGGGTACCTGCTGAAAGACACCAGAGCTGAGGACCTCTGCCGGGCGATCAAGGCCGCCGCCGCTGGCCAGGTCCAACTGTCGCCCCAGGCCGCCGCCCGGCTCATGCGCGAAGTCCGCGAACCTGAAGCGCCCGAGCCGCTCACGGAGCGAGAAACGGAAGTGCTCCGCCTCCTGGCTCGTGGGCGCGCCAACAAGGAGATAGCCCGCGATCTCTCGATTGGCGAAAAGACCGTGAAGACCCACGTCAGCAACATTCTCGGCAAACTGGGCGTGCAGAGCCGCACGCAGGCCGCACTCCACGCCGTCCGAGCCGGACTCGTACCAGCCGATGCCCTCACCGAATCCAACTGACGTTCATGAAGCCGAGCTGCTCGGAGAGCTCTTCGACCGCATGCCCATGGGCGTCGTGGTGCTCGACCGGGAGTACCGGTTCCGGCGCTGGAATGCGCCATGGCTGGAGTTCGTCCGGTTTCACGCAATCGCGGACCCGGCACACATAGCGGTCGGCGTTCGCTACTTCGATGTCTTCGCCGACACCGAGGCCCGGCTGCGGCCCGCACTCGACCGCGTGCTCGCCGGCGAGACGATCGCCCGCCAGGCGGTGGAGGTGATGACCCCGGCTGGCCCGACGTACTGGGACATCGTGATGAACCCGTTGGTCGAGCACGGCGAGATCAGCGGCACCATCCAGGTGGCGACAGATGTGACCGGCCAGGTGAAGGGCCGCCAGCTCATCGATGAGCACCACGCGCAGTACCGCGCGGTGTTCGAGGCAGCCACGGACGCGCTCTTCATTACCACGCTCGACGGCAGGATCATCGAAGTGAACCCCGCCGCCTCCGAGATGACGGGCTATTCACACGATGAGCTGCTGGAACTCTCACCCTATACGCTCATCGACCCTGAGTTCCACCCCCGGATCGATGAGTACTTCGACCGCCTGATAGCGCAGCACATCGCGGCGCCGGGCCGCGCCCGCGCACTGCGGAAGGACGGCGGGCTGCTGGATGTCCAGATCCACGGGACGGTGTTCCTCTACGGTGGGGAGCAGCACCTTCTGAGCATCGTCCGGGACGTGAGCGAAGAGCGCCGGGCCATGGCGCTGCTGCAACAACGCGTCGACGAACAGACTCGCGAACTTCGGACCCTCCTTGAGATCAGCCGGAGCCTCAGCTCCACCATCAAGCTCGGCCCTCTCCTCGATACCATCATCGAGCAGCTCCGCAACGTCGTCCCCTACGAACTTGCGACCATCATCCTCCGCGAGCGCGAAGAGTTGGTGGTCCTGGACACATCCGACGAGCCGGGGTCGACGCAGCCCGGGGTCAGGTATCCGATCTCGCTCCTGCGGCCCGCCTGGGACGCGATCTCCAACGGCCGATCGCTTCTCATAGGAGACATCCGGGAACAAAATCCGGTCGCGGACTGTCTCCGTGCCGCCGTGGCGTTCGGGCGCGGCGAAGAAGTCGCCAGCCGCGTGCGAGGTTCGTGGATGGGCGTTCCCGTCCGCGTCGGTGATGAGGTCCTGGGCGCCATGACGCTCGCCACACGTGAGCCCTACGCGTACAGCACCGCGAACCTGGACCTGCTCGGGGCGGTGGCTTCGCAGGCCGGCGCCGCCATCGACAACGCGAGGCTCTACGCCCAGACCGCTCAACGCGTTGCCGAACTCGAGTCTCTGACGAGCGTGGCGGCAAACCTGACACTCTTCCAGCCGCTCGAGGAACTCCTCCAGGTGGTCGCTGCGACCGCTGCATCCACGACGCGCGCGATGGCGTCGCTCGTAGCCCTGGTTGACCCGGACTCCGGCCGGGTGACGCTCTCGGCAACAGAGGGCGTCGCTCCCGAACACCGTGAGATGGTCCGAAACGCGTTCGCGACCCAACAGCAGCTGCCTGCGATGGCTGCCGTCGCGCAACGCAAGTACCAGGTCGAGCTCAATGCCCGGCAGAAGGTGCTCGATGCGGTCGGGGAAGGGCCACTGTACGACGCGCTCGCCACCCAGGAGTGGAACGCGCTCTGCTCGGTCCCTTTGCTTTTCCAGGGCCAGCCGCTGGGTGTGCTCAACTGCTACTTCCCGGGCGATACCGCTCCCTCGGAAGACGAGATCGCGTACTACACGGCGCTCGCCGACCAGGCGGCGGTCGGCATTCGCAACGCCCAACTGCTGCAGGAAACCGAACGTCGGGTGCGTGAAGCCACAGCGCTCGCCCGGATAGCCAGCAGCCTCGCGTTCGACCGGCCACTGCGAGAGACCCTCGACGCCCTGGCTTCCAATGTCGCCGACGCCACGGGCGCCGTCGCCTCCACCGTCACGCTACTGGAGCCCCAGACCGGCCGGCACCTGCTCTCGGGCGTGCACAACGTCCCCCACGACTTCGTGCTGGCAGCGAGGGATGCGGTGGCCGCAGGAGCCCCATCGCCCGCGCATGCAGCCATGCGGAGCCGGAAGCAGGTCGTCGTCCCGGACGCCCGTTCCCAGGTACTCGCATCGGTGGCCTGGGCGCCCGTCCACCCGTTCGTCGAGGTCGCAGAGTGGGAAGCCGAGGTCTCGACGCCGATCGTCTACCGCAACCGGGAGCTCGGCTCCGTCGATGTCTACTTCCGGGATGGAGACCTGTGCTCGGAGGACGACCTCCCATTCCTCCAGGCAATGGCCGACCAGATCGCGTCCGCGGCAGAGAACGTGAACCTGTTCGCGGAACTTGATCAGCGCGTCAAGCAGGTCGAAGCCGTTGCCAGCATCGCGGCGACATTGACCTTCGCCCAACCCATGGAGGAGATGCTCCAGACTCTTGCTGAGAACATCGTGGACTCCACTGCGGTCATCGGCTGCGCCATCGGCTTGTACGATGAGTCTGCAGATTCGGTGCAGCTCGTCGCATCGCACGGCCTGCCAGGGGGCTACATCCAGGCAATCAACGATACAGCCGAGCCATCCGGGCCTTCGACGCTGCGCAAAGCGCTCGAGACCCGCAAGCCGGTGGTAATCCCCGATCAGCCGGCGACGCTGCTCTCCGACGATCGGTATCTCCCGGCCCACGAAGTGCTCCGCGCGGCGAACTGGCGGACCGTCGTCGTCGTGCCGACGGTGTACCACGGAGAAGGTCGCGGAGCGATCGCAGGCTACTATCCGCCCGAAGCCACTCCCGGCCAGGCCGATGTCGCCTTCCTCTCCTCCATCGCCGACCAGGCGGCGGTGGCGATCGAGAACTCGCGCCTGTTTGAGCGGGCCCAATCGCTGGCGGCCGTTGAGGAGCGCCAGCGACTCGCGCGAGAGCTCCACGACTCCGTCTCACAAGCGCTCTACGGGATCGGCCTCGGTGCCCGGACGGCCAGCGACCTCCTGGATGTCGCTCCCGAGCGAGCGAGAGAGCCGGTCGATTATGTCCTATCGCTTGCGGAAGCCGGGCTGGCCGAGATGCGGGCGCTGATTTTCGAGCTAAGGCCCGAGTCCCTCGCCACCGAAGGGCTGGTCGAAGCCTTCATGAAGCAGGCCGCGTCGATGCGCGCCCGTCACGGAATCGAAGTCGATGCGATCCTCGGTGCCGAGCCCGAGATCCCGCTGGAGCTCAAGGAGGCGCTGTACCGGATTGGGAAGGAGGCGCTTCACAACACCGTGAAGCACGCCCGCGCCACCCACGTCCGCCTGGAGCTGGGCAGCCAGCGGCGTGCCATTGTGCTTTCCGTGGCCGACAACGGCGGAGGGTTCAACCCGGTTGCCGACTTCCCGGGGCACCTTGGGCTGAAATCGATGCGAGAGCGGACCGAGCAGCTTGGCGGCCGGTTCACCCTCGAGAGCGCCCCCGGTAAGGGCACGCGGATCCGGGTCTCAATTCCGGTGGGCGGCTAGTCGAAGAGCCCGGTGAAGCGATCTCTGAGGTCTCGAAGGCCCTCGGTGAAGTCTTCCCTCCGGGCGTCGAACTCGTCGTCGCTCATGCGTGCCAACTCATCCCACCGCTCCGCGGTCTCCGCGCGGAGACCTTCAAGATCCTCGATGCGCTTCTCGAGCTCCGCCCGCGCGGCCCCGGTAGCCATAGCGAACGCGTCTCGCAGGTCCTCGAGCCTCCGGTCCATCTCGTCCACTGCGTCCTGGTAGCGCTGTTCCAGTTCGGACCGAGAGGGGTCGTCGTTGTCCCCGCAGGCTCCGAGCAGCAGCACTGCGGCAATCACGCCAGTACCAACGAAGTAGGGGAGTCGGAGGTGCATCTCACCCAGCGTAAGCGTGGTGGCGTTGGGAGGTTCGACACCGCGCGGGACGGAACGTTGCGATTTCCTCGCAAAAGCGAACCAGAACGGTTGCAACGCTTTCTTGAGCACGTCAGCCGTGGACCTTTAGCCAAAGAGAGGCAGGCGACAGGTACTCTCGGGACAAATCGCCACCACCGGAGGCACGTCAATGCCAGCCCTGGGAATCAGTCTCATCCTCATCACCGTCGGCGCCATCCTTGCGTTCGCAGTGAGCGCGACCGTCGAAGGCATCGCGGTTCAGGCTGTGGGAGTAATCCTCATGTCGGTCGGGTTCCTCGGCCTCCTGCTCGCGCTGCTGTTCCTGCTCAGCTTCTCTCCGTTCGCGAGGGAGCCGCGCTCGCACGCCGACCCTCACTACGACTGAGCCGGAGAACGCCGCATATGCCCGAAGCGTGGTCCAGTAAGGACGAACGCCAGTACGAACACATCAAGCAGAGCGAGCTTGAGCGCGGGCGCCCATCGCGCCGGGCGAAGGAGATCGCCGCCCGCACGGTGAATAAGCAGCGCCGCATGGAGGGCAGGACCCCCACCCGGCGCACGCAGGGCACCGGGAACCCCCGGTCGCCTCTCGAGGCGCGAACACGCGATGAACTCTACAACCGCGCCCGGGAGCTCGGAATCCGTGGGCGCAGCTCGATGGCGAAGCCGGAGTTGGTGGACGCCATCAAGCGCCGTGGTTGAGACCGCTTTCCCCGCGATCAACGGGGAGTGTGAACCAGAACGTGACAAGTCCCTCGTCGCCCACCTCACCCGACATGGCCCCCTTTTGAGCGGTGACAAGCCGCTGGCACACCGCCAGTCCGAGCCCTAACCCCTCGACGCCACTGGCGCTATCGGCGCGGACGTACGGCTCGAACATCCGGGGCAGATCCTGCGACTGGATACTGGCGCCGAAGTTGCTGACGCTCACGCGGACTGCCTCGTTTTCTGCCGCAACCTTCACGATAATCGGGGAGGTCGCCGAGCTGTACTTCTCCGCGTTGCTCAGCAGGTTCACCAGGATCTGTTCGACAGCGTGTCGGTCACCGGTCGCGGGCGGTACGTCGCTGTCCGCCTCCACCTCCACCACCCGCTCCGGGAACCGTGCCCGGTGGAGCCGCGCCATTCTTGCCGCGAGCCGCTGGACGAGCAAAGGCTCGAATTCGAGCCTGACGCCACCCTCTGCCTGGACAAGCGTCAGGAGGGTCCCAAGGATTCCCTCCATGCGTGCCGTGGCGTCCGCAATGTGGCCGACGGCCTCCCCGGCTTCGGGGTCGTGGGCCGTGCTATCGGCGAGCAACCGGGCGTTCCCCGAGATGATAGCCATGGGAGACCGGAGTTCGTGCGAAACGAAGCCCACGAACTCCTCACGAGCCTCCGCGACGAGCCGTAAGGCCCGCCGCTCCTGGTGTTGGCGAATGGCCACCAGGAACCAGGCGAGGATGATCGGAGTCACCAGGGCCAGCGCGACAGCCGTGAGCGCGTTGTAGGAAACCAGCCGCTCGGCATGGGAGGTCCGGGAGTCGAGACGGGCCGCCTCGCGGCCGCGGAGCGCGACCAGCTCCGCGTGCGCCCCATCGCGCAGCGCTCGAACCTGGAGCTCCAGTTCGGCTGCGGCGGTGAGGTCGAAGTCTTCCCCCCGCCGCAGGTCGACAGTCTGTTGCATCAGCTCCAGCGCAGATTCCGCGGATGTGCGCGCGCCTGCCGCCAGCACGCGCTGCGAGGCATCATCCGCCACTCGCTCCTCAAGCTCGTCGAAGCGGTCGATCGCGCGGTCCCGGGCGAACCGGAACTGCTCCCTGAACGGCTCTGCCCCTGTAACAAGATAGCCCCGGCTCCCGGCCTGGGCATCGAGCAAAGCGATACGGACGGCATCAGCGTTCATCACGATCTCGCTGCTCTCGCGCCGCGCACTGTTCGCGCCGCGGTACTCGCCGATTCCCCACAGCAGGAAGCCGACCAGCGCCACCTCGACCACAGCGAGCGCGGCACCAACGACGCTGAACTGGTCCAGCCGCTGACGGAGCCTCGTTCTCACTCGGGAATCATAACTGCCGGATGGAGGCTGGACTACGTAACGTGGCTGTCGCGCCCCGAGCCACCGCCGTTATCGGGGCGCAAGGCCCGGAATGCCATGCTGAGCATGACGGAGGCGGGCGAAGTGGAGTGGACGAGGAACGTGGGGATCTTGCTGAGCGTTGCCGCCATCCTCTTGGGAGGCGCACTGATCGTGGCGGGAGAGCAAACGGCTCTGGACGCCACCCGCAGCGGCCCGCTTGGCGCGCTTTCCA